>JBJTGD010000001.1:0-7738 GCA_046093735.1 Acidimicrobiia bacterium
ACCGAACGTGTAGTTGCGCACATGTCCCATGTGGGCCGAGCCGCTGGGGTACGGGTACATGCACAGCGTGTACCAGTGCGGCCTCGGGTCGTCGTTCTCGACCTCGTAGGTCCCGTCGACGGCCCACCGCTCCTGCCACAGGCGCTCGATGGCTTGCGGGTCGTAGCCGGTCGACATGGCGGTCGATGGTAGGCGAGGTGTCGGCGAGGTCCGATCCGCTCTCGGCACGACCGAGCGCTCCTTCGGGATTGTGCGCCCGGGCGAACGGCCGGTAGATTCCCCAACCCTCGGGGCTATAGCTCAGTTGGTAGAGCGCTTCCATGGCATGGAAGAGGCCAGGAGTTCGATTCTCCTTAGCTCCACGCAGACGGCTCGGATGGCGCGGGACCGGAGGTCCCTGCACCGGGTCAGAGCCGGAGCCGGTAAACGGAATCGGTGGCGAGATCGGTGAGCAGTACGTGAGCCGAACCATCGGTGGCAATGCCCGACAGACCCTTGAGTCCGGTCTCGTAGGTGCGGACGACGGCGAACGTCGACCAATCGAGCAGGAGCACCCTTCCCGTGGCGTTGTCCACCACGAGCAAACCGCGTTCGGTGGCCGCCAGCCCGGCGGGCACGGACGCCACGTCGGGCCCGGCCACGACGCGGTTAGCGGTCGTCCGGACATAGGCGTAGGTCGAGAGAACCTCTCGGGGCTTGATCCACAAGGCTCCGGCGGCCGCGATGTTCGCCGCATTCCCCCGAACCGCGATCCACGCGTCGACATTGGCGGGATCGTCACCGTCGGGCGCTCCGGTGTCCCCCCACGAGATGATCCCGGGCCCGGATTCCAGATGCGGCACCATGGACTCCGGGTGCCAGGTGCCGACCATCAGGACGTCCTGTCCGTCCAGCGGCACGGAGCGCACGCTGCCCGTGCCGGAGTCGGCGTAGTAGACGATCCCGTTCAGTGCGACGATGCCGCTGGACACATCGTCACGGCGGGTGAACGGAGCATCGATGTAGCGGCGCACGACGCCGTCGCCGTGGAATCCGTTGCCCTCCTGGTGGTCCTTGTTGAAGTCATAGAACACCACGTGGCCCTTGCCATTGCAGTTCCCGTTCGAGTCACCTGATCCGCAGCCGTCGAGCACGAGGAACTGATTGCTGCGCAGGTGGACGATCCCCTTCGACAAGGGGCTCTCGTGCAACATGTCGATGTGGCTGCCCTCACGCGGCCAGACGCATTGACCGATCTCCGGCGTCCAGTACTCCAACGGACAGTCCGCGAGGGGGACTCGCGTATTCGCCGAATGACCGTTGCCCGGCTGGGGCCAGTCGGCGGAGTACGCCTTGCTCTGACCGGCGCGGGCGAAGGTCTCGGTCACGAACAACGAGGGACCCATGAAGTTGTTGTTCTTGAAGTTCGTGTTGCGTTCCGGCTGGAGCTTGAAGTCGATCCCGTTGACCTCATTGGTCGAGTCGTTCGATACTGCGAATCTCTTGCCGTCCGGCGTGAAAGCGATGCCCGACGGATTCGCCGTGAAGTGTTCCCCGTAGGCGTCCTGTCGCGTATCGGCCACGACGCCCTTCTTCGTCCGACGCAGCACGGTCAACGAGTCGTCGCCCTCGTTCGTGACCCACAGCTCGTCGATCTGATCGGGTCGGACGGCGATGGCCGTGGGCCGATCGAGCCCGCCGCCCCGCCACACCAACACGAGCGACTCCTCATCGTCACCCGAGCACCCGGCGAGCGCTCCGAACAGCACCAGCCCACCGGCGACCGACGACACGACGACGGATCGCCAACGACGCTGACGCTTCACCGACGGGACGCTAGCAACACCGTCAGTCGTCGGCGGGGACGGCGCCGGTCGCCCAGTCGACCACGGGGACGTCCCGCCAGAGTCGTTCGAGTTCGTAGAAGGCGCGTGACTCGTCATCCATGACGTGCACGATCACGTCGCCATAGTCGATGAGCACCCACGAGGCCTGGTCGAGGCCCTCGATGCGCACGGGCTTGGGACCGCCGGCATCGGTGACCCCCTCCTCCACGGCGTCGGCGATGGCCCGCACCTGTCGGTCGGTGCCGCCCGAGGTGATCACGAACCAGCCACAGATCGACAGGACCTCCCCCACGTCGAGCACCACTGTGGGCCGATCGGTCTTGCTCGCCGCGGCACGAGCGGCCACCAACGGCAACGTTGCCTGGTCGAATCCGCTCATCGGCCGGTGGGCGCAGTCGCCGGATCGGAGGACGGTCCGTACTTGGTCAGATAGTCCTGACCGAGGATCACGGTGATGTCCGAGGCCGAGTTCGACTCCTTGCTCGGAACCAGCTCTCCGATGTCGATGGCGTCGCGCATACGACGAGCCGTCTCCTCCGACGTCCCATCGAAGTAGATGATCTGCGTCACCGGCTGACCGAACTTCTTGGCGTTGCCCACCACATCGACCTGTCCGACTCCTGCGTTCAACTGGATCGCCGCCATCACTCCGTTGCCGAGCGCGCCGGTCCCGTCCAGCGACCTCAAGCGCGGGCGGCTGCCCGGCGCCCCCTCCGGAAACGGCACATAGGCCGCCACAGTGGCCGCCGCGGGCTCGGGCACCGCGACGTAGCGAATCGAGAACGGTGGAGTCGGCGGGATCGGTGTCACGGGAAGCGCGCTCACGCTGAGTTGTCCGCGGGACAGCGAGCCCACGAATCGTCCCAACCCCGCATCGATGGGACCGGCGACCTGACCGCCGCTGCTGCGCAACTGAGCGAGCCACGCCTTCCAGAAGAGCTCGTGCCGCAAGGATCGGTTCAGTTCGTTCTCGTTGGGCGCCTTCGAGTCGAGCAGCAGGGCCACCTGATCGGGACGGATCTGGGTACTCCCCTTGGGCAGCACCACGACGTCCAGTGCGTTCTTCACGGGATCGGGAAGTGTCATCGACAGTGGTCCGGTCGTCGCCATCAGCGCGGGCCATTCGGACGCACGGATCACGAGGCGTTCGGTGAACGAGAGATTCAGGACCGTGCCGACCGCCTCGGCCACGCCGTCGACTCCTCCGCCTTCCCACGCGAAGGACACCGGAAGTTGTCCGAACAGGGACGGGTAGGCCAACGTCGACGGCATGGTGATGACACCGCCGCTGCTCTCCGAAGTGAGGGAGAGGAGGGCGACGCCGGACAGCGTGTTGTCCGCGCCGACGATCGCCACCAGTGCGGTCGGGGTGCGCGACACCACCGCCTCGTAGCCGGGCGCCGTCGGATCGGTGATGCGTCGCACCAGTTGACCATCGGTGCTGTCGAGGATGACCCGGAGCCCGACGAAGACGAGCAACGGCAGACCCACCACGAGCACAGCGGCGACCACGGCCGGGTAGCCATAGCGCCACAGCGACGACGAGCCGTCGCCGAGCAGCCGCCGGAGCAGACCATCATCGCGGCCACCCGACCGATCCCCGGACGACCCGGTGGACGACCCGGTGGACGGCGGAGCCTGACGAGAATCGTTGTGGGCCGACACGATCGCCGCGAGATCGATCTCCCCCTCCGACGAATCGGAGCCGGTGGGCTCGTTGGGTGCGTCGGTCATGACCGGGCCGAACCGTACAACGATCGCTCATCGATCACGGCGACCACACCGGCCGGGACATAGGGCCACAACGGACGACCATCGACGACCCGGGAGCGGAGTTCACCCGAGGAGATGTCGAGGCGGGTGAGGGGGAGGTGGACCACGTTCCACTCGGGACCGAGCACGGGCGGCTGCTCGCCGGAGCGTTCGACGACGACGAGGGTGGCCAGCGCCGCCAGTTCGGTCCATCGCTCCCAGGTCGGCAGACCGGCCGCTGCGTCGACGCCGACGATGAGGAACAGGTCGACATCGGGGGAGGCGAGGTCCTTCAACGTGTCCACCGTGTAGGTGGGGCCACCCCGCTCGATCTCGAGGGCACTGGCCTCGACCCCGTCCACGCCCTCGCAGGCCGCCTGGGCCATGGCCAACCGATCTGCCGCCGGAGTCACCCTCCGGGCCCCGGATTTCTGCCAGGGGTCATTGGCCACCATCAGCAGGACGCGGTCCAGGCCCAATGCCACCCGGGCCTCGGACGCCGCGGCCAGATGCCCCAGATGGGGTGGATCGAAGGTGCCGCCGAGGAGTCCGAGTCGCTGGCGGGCCATCGTCGGAGTGTACGAGCGCACATCGGACCGTCCCGGGCGCCCCCTTCCGTGACCGAAGTCACCGTGAGGGGAGGGAACACTACCCATCATCCGGGCGGTTACAACCCTGTGATTCCCGCCGTACGGTCCGGAGGATCGCACGGGTTCAGGGCCCCACAGGAACACCGCTCTCCGTCGTCCTCCGGGATGTCGGGAGCGGATCGACGGCGAACGGAGCACGACACTCATGAGCGATTCAGTCGGCCAGTACCTCAACGAGATCGGTGTCGTCCCCCTGCTGACGGCGCTGCAGGAGCGAGAGCTCTCGCAGATCATCGAGAAGGGGCGCGACGCCCAAGCTCGCATCGAGAATGGCGAGCGCGCAGTGGCGCTGCGCATGGCCGTGCGCGATGCGGCGGTGGCCAAGGACCGTTTCATCCGCTCGAATCTCCGTCTCGTGGTGTCCAGCGCTCGTCGCTATCCGCTCCCCCCGGGCATGGAGCTCCTCGATCTCGTGCAGGAGGGGAACATCGGACTCGAGCACGCCGTGGACAAGTTCGACTGGCGCAAGGGTTTCAAGTTCTCCACGTATGCCACGTTCTGGATCCGTCAGGCGATCGGGCGTGCGCTCGACCAGAAGGCCAGCCTCGTGCGCCTGCCCGGCGATCGCTCGGCCGCCCTGCGCGCCGCATTGCGCCAGGTGTCCGGCGACGGCGACCAGCTCGACTCCGAGAACGCCATCCTCCACCGGCTGACCACGCCCACCTCGCTGGATCGCACCATCGGTGAGGACGACTCGAATGAGCTCGTCGACATCCTTCCCGACTCCACCCCCGGGCCCGAGGAGATCGTCCTCGAGACGATCGACTACGAGATGATCGGTGACCTGCTCGCCATCCTCGACCCCCGGGCTCGCTACGCCGTGGAGCAGCGCTACGGCCTCCATGATGGTCGCCGTCGCTCCTACCGTGAGGTCGGCGATGAGTTGGGTGTGACGGCCGAGGCCGCTCGCCGACTGGTCAAGCGGGCCATGGCGTCGGTGCGGGAACACGCAGCCGCCACCGCCGACGTCGCCTGAGGCTGTCGCTCTGCGTCGAATCACTTTGCGCCGGCCGCCCGGCTCCACCAACCTTGCGCCGTGAGCAATGAGTGGACCCCCTCCTCGTGGCGTTCGCGCCCGGCCGTCCAGCAGCCCGACTGGGTGGATGCGGGCGTCCTCGATGACGTCGTCAAGCGTCTGGGTGCCATGCCGCCGCTGGTGTTCGCCGGCGAGGCCCGGAGCCTGACCTCCGAACTCGGGAAGGTGGCCGATGGAAAGGCGTTCCTTCTGCAGGCCGGTGACTGCGCCGAGTCGTTCGACGCCTTCAGTGCCGATGCCATCCGCGACAAGTTGAAAGTCATCCTGCAGATGGCCGTCGTCCTGATGTACTCCTCGGGCGTGCCGGTAGTGAAGGTCGGTCGCATCGCCGGTCAGTTCGCCAAGCCCCGCTCGGCCCCCACCGAGACTGTCGACGGCGTCGAACTCCCCTCGTTCCGCGGTCACATGGTCAACGACATCGACTTCACCGCAGCGGCCCGGATCGCCGATCCCGAGCGACTCATCGTCGCCTACCAACAATCGGCCGCCACGCTCAATCTCGTGCGCGCCTTCACCAAGGGCGGATTCGGGGATCTCTCCCGCGTGCATGCCTGGAACCAGCAGTTCGTGGCGTCCAGCGCCGAAGGTCGCCGCTACGAGGAGGTCGCCGCCGGTATCGAGCGGGCGCTGCAGTTCATGGCCGCGTGCGGGATCGACACCGACTCGACCCCCCAGTTGCACACCGTGGACGTGGCCACCAGCCACGAGGCCCTGATCCTCGGGTACGAAGAGGCACTCACCCGCCAGGACTCACTCACCGGCGACTGGTACGACTGCTCGGCGCACATGCTGTGGATCGGCGAGCGGACCCGCCAGCTCGACGGTGCCCATGTCCACTTCCTCTCGGGCGTGGGCAACCCGCTCGGGTGCAAGGTCGGACCGTCGGTGACCCCCGACGAGGTGCTGGGCCTGTGCGAGGCCCTCAACCCCGACAGGATCCCCGGGCGACTCACGCTCATCAGTCGGATGGGAGCCGAGTCCATCGGCGAGACGCTCCCACCTCTCCTGCGAGCGGTGCGTGATGCCGGTCATCCCGTGGCTTGGGCCTGCGATCCGATGCACGGCAACACCTTCACCGCTCCGAGTGGCCGCAAGACGCGTCACTTCGACGCCGTGCTGGCCGAGATCGCCGGCTTCTTCGCCGCTCATCGTTCATGCGGGACCTGGCCCGGCGGCGTGCACATCGAACTGACCGGTGACGACGTCACCGAATGTCTCGGGGGCGCCGAGGAGATCCTCGACGAGGATCTCGACACCCGCTACGAGACGATGTGCGATCCGCGTCTCAATGCGCGCCAGTCGCTCGATCTTGCCTTCCGCGTCGCCGAGCTGCTGCAGTCGCGCTGAGCGGCAGACGGCTACCTGCTCGAACACCTCGAGCGACCCGAACAATTGGGGCTACTCGAGCACCTCGACGAACTTCTCGAGTTGTCGCAGGTTGCGGCATTCGTAGACGCCATCGGTGTGGGTGCCGTACTCCCCCACGATGGAGTCGCCGGTGTCCCAATAGGCGCGTGGCTCCGGATTGAGCCAGTAGACGTGGCGCGCCTTCTTGTGCATCTCCTTGACCACCCACGCCTGGGAGGCGTGGTAGTTGTTGCGGGCATCGCCGAGGATCAGAACCGTGGTCTTCGGTCCGACTTCCCGGCCGTACCGGTCCCAGAACACCTCGAAGGCATGGCCGTAGTCGGAGTGACCGTCGACCCACACCACGTCGGCCTCGGTGTTGACGCGATGAATGGCGACCGAGATGTCCTCCACGCCCTCGAAGAATCTCGTCACCTCGTCGATGCCGTCGATGAACACGAATGACCGAACCCGGGAGAACTGGCCCGAGATGGCGTAGACCAACTGCAGCGTGAAACGGGCGAAGGCGGCCACCGATCCCGAGATGTCGGCGATGACGAAGATCTCCGGCTTGGCGGGGCGCGGATAACGGAACTTGGGTTCGGCCGGCACTCCGCCGTAGGCCAAGGAATGACGCACCGTGTTGCGGAAGTCGAGCGGACCCTTGCGGCCGTGACGACGCTTGCGGGCCAGCCGCACCGCCAACTTGCGCGTCAGCGGATAGATGGCCTTGCGCAGACCGACGAGCTCCTCGCGGTTGGCGTGCATGAAGTCGATGTCCTCGGGCAGTGGCTTGCGCAGGGTCTTGGCCATCGCCTCCACTCCCCGATCGGCCACCAGGCGCCGTCGGATCTCGGCCTCGATCTCCTTCTTGAGCTTGTCGATGCGCGTCTCGAACTCGTCCCGCTCCAGGCGCTCCTCGAGTTGGGTGAGCGGCGCCGGGGCGTCGTTCTGGGCCTGCTGCAGCAATCGATCGAGGATGTTGTCGAGATCGAGGTTCCGCAGCGTCCGGTACAGGTAGTACGTGCCCCCGACCGGCCGGCCCGGTTCCATCCCTGCGAATCGGGTCACCGCCTGTCGGGCGATGGCCTTCATCAGGGCATCATCGCCCCGACGCAGCGCCTGGA
>JBJTGD010000002.1:0-3810 GCA_046093735.1 Acidimicrobiia bacterium
CAATTGATGGTGGCCGCGCGGCCGCTCGCGACGTCGGCGATCTCCTTGTGGCGAGGGGTGAACTTGACGATGTTGAAGACGTGTTTTTCTTCACGATGGATGAACTGAACAATCTTCCCGAAGATCCTCGACTGGTTGCCAAAGAGCGTCGCGAGCGTCGCGACTTTTATCGATCCGTAAGCATTCCCGTGACGTTTACCGGAACGCCGGAGGCACGTGTGGTCGCCGGCATGGCGTCGGACCAGTTGTCAACTGACGATGACTTCGTTCGGGGCGCCGCAGGTTCGCTCGGGACCGTCGAGGGAATAGCACGAGTCGTGAGCGATCCCCAATTTGCCGAGCCACTCGAACCGGGCGAAATCCTTGTCTGTCGATTCACCGACCCGAGTTGGACACCGTTGCTCCTTCTCGCAGCAGCAGTAATCATCGATATTGGCGGCCCAGCGAGCCACGGGGCAATTGTCGCGCGCGAGCTCGGGATTCCATGTGTCATCGGGACGGGCGACGGCACACTCCGCATTTCGACCGGCGATCTGCTCCACGTTGACGGTTCGTCCGGAACCGCGCGAATCATCGATCGCAATCGCGGGAGTTTGCAATGACGTTGAACAATTCGGACGAAGAATTCCGTGAGCCTCCGGCTTCGCTGCCGGAAAACTGGCAGGAGAACCTTTTCTTCATCCTTTGGGATACCGAGACACTCAACGGTTTTATGATGCACATCCAGCGTGTGCCCTGCCAGCAAATTCAAGAGGCACGGATCGTCGTGCGTGCGTCAGGCACGACGGCTTCAGCGACGCTCACCGGTGCGTATCGACCCGACCGCGCGGTTGACGGCGTGGCGGTCGAAATCCTTGATGCATTTCGAGACCTCGCCGTGCAGATGGAGTTCGGTGGCGCGCTCGGTTTTGGCCCACACGGGTTTGTGGCTACTCGATCGGGTGGTGACGTTCCTGTGAGTGTCGATGTGCGGTTGACGAGCGGTCTCGAGCCTGTCGATTTTGCAGACGGGCTCGCAGTGATGACGTCACAGCTGCGGGACGATCACGCGGCGCCACAGATGGGCGACCAAGCCCATTACGAGCAGGGAGGTCGTTGGTCCGGGCGTTTGCGGATTGGGGACGATGAAATCATCGGTGGCGGCCTCTTCGTGCGTGATCACTCGTGGGGAATTCGTCACGAGCACAACGACTTCCGCGCATTTTGGACGGCTACGAGCCTCGACGAGGGCGAGATCTTCTGCAATGCGATCGGTATTCCGCGCGGTGACGGCATCGTGGGTATTGGTGCGATCTCCGATTCGCGCGGTGTTCGGTTCACGCATGAAGTTTCTGCCCGATTCAGTCCCGAGCCGGGTCTGCGAAGCTACGACCAGAGTGAAGTTCGCTACGGGAGAGAAATTGATCTGGTGGTCAAGGGCGAGACCCAACAGCACTGGCCATTCCAGTTGCCGTTCTCGGGTAGTAACCGCTACGACAACAACGCAATCTCACGGGCGTGGGTGAATGGATATCAGGGATTTTCGGTGATGGAGTGGGCTGCAACGCTGCCGTCCGAACAAATCGCCGACCTTGATGCAGAGGCACTCCTAGTCGACCGCGATAATCGCGTTGACGACGAACGTTCGTAGGTATCGCTCCAACTGGTCTCCGGTTGGAGAAATCTCCGGCAACGTCAAGAAGTAGAAGACAAGCATTGTGAGCCATCGGACTGCCTCGCTGATCGTCACACCCGGTCGAAGCTCCCCACGGGCTTCAGCATGCTCGAGAAATGGCTTCCAATATCGATGCATCGCGTCGGCTACGTCGGGCGACGTTGCGACTAGCAAAGCGGTGTCATGGACAATCTCAACGCCAAGAACTGACTCCGAAACGTGATCCGTCGAAGGCTCTGTGATGCCGGACAAGAGTGCCTGAAGAATTAATGGTCCCGCCGGGCCTTTGCGAGGGATTGAGCTGTGCAACTTGGCTGCTCGACCATCGATGTGGCGCACAATGACAGCACGGAGCAATTCGTCCTTACCGGCGAAATGCCGATAGAGGATTGTCCGAGCGATCCCCGCCTCATTTGCGATGTCTTCCATTCGCGTTCGAGCGACTCCCCAACGACCGAAGCATGCGATCGCCGCGTCAATGACTGCTTCGTATCGCTGGTCATCCGCGCCACGCGCTGTCATTGGGCGGGAGGACTGCATGATCGCAACTTACCAACACATCCGTGGAGCTCCATGAAATCGGCTAGGTCAGCCGCCTAATGAGACCTTGGAATCAATGAATGCGTTCGTCACCAAATCTTCGGCCGCCAAGCCATCCTGTACTTTCTCTCCTTCAGCAACGTAAATGGGACTTGCCTTGGAGATGAAGTCGTTGATTCGGGTCAAGTCGAACGAACCGAGCGTTCCGTCTGAACCGTCCGCTATCAGGCCATCTTCAATTTGCTTCTGCACCGATGCGGCGGCCTGCTCGGTGGTGTAGACCCAGCCGTTCTGGATCTTCTGTACCGCGTCGACTATGACTGAGTTCGCGCGTTCGGGGCTTTGCAGAAAGTCCGCCAGCGATCGTTGGATGATTGGCACCAGTTTGCTCAGGCACTTGCCGTTCTTGTCAATGGCCTCGGGAGTGCCCGCCAACGCTTGTGAATACGTATTCCAACCGGTGTCATGGATGTATTCGTATCTGATTGGTCGCGCCCATTCGCGCAGGACGTGTTGGTAAAAAAAGGGTTCTGAGGTTCCGAAACCCTGCTGGGCATCCTTTCCACCTGCGGCAAGAAACGAAGCCGGCATGCCGTCGTAGGTAGCGTCGATTTGCGCCTCATCGAGAATGCCCCTGTTCACGAGGTACTTCACGTACGAGACACCTTGAAAGGTGCGCACTTTCACTCTTCTTGTCTTCAGGTCTGAGATCTTCTTCACGTCGGGATACGTCTCGGGATCCCACATGATGATTTGGGGATTGATGTTGAACGGGGCAACAACTGCCATCGTTGGAAATTCGATGGACTGCCGAACCTGAGTATCGGTGGATACGAAGCCAAGGAGAATTTCTGGCTTGGTGTACAGCTCCGCGATGACCGGCGAAAAGCTGATTGCAGGACCTCCCGAACGAATTTCCAGGCCAACACCTGTATCGAGCCCTCGGGACCACAGGGGACCCTTCACGGCAGCCTTCTCTTCGTCTACCTCGTAGCCATCACCCACGAGGTTGTACAAGAAACCATGTTCGGCTTGCGGGTTCCAGTCCGTTTGAATGACAACGTTCCGAGGGCACACGTCTGCCAGCGGCCCTTTGCCCGACGCAAAGCCCGACGATTCGGGACCTTCGGCGCCACACGCGGCGACGGTGAAAACGCCACCAAGAAGGCAGAACGCCATGAAGCGGCTGGCGCGCCTAATTGGCTGCGCCCGCAAACCTGTCCGTTGACCTCGTCCGCCCCCAGTGTTGCGGCCCGTCGATCCGTAGAGGTTCTCTTTATGGCGTATAACATGTGACAACATACGTCACATGTTACATATTCGAAAGGCTCCTACCATCGCCCGCGCGAGACCAAGACGTCGCGCAGCGTTGCCGGCGTGTCGGTCATGAGGCCGTCGGCCCCACGGTCGATCAGGTCCAGCATCTGATCGGGTTCATCGATCGTCCAGTAGTGAACGTGGAGCCCCGACTCGTGGGCGATGTCGATGAAGCGCTGTGAGTGCAGCGGTATCGGTCCCTGCTTCGGCGGTATTTGAACCGCGTAGACGCCGTCGGGGAACCGAATCGGCCGACCAAGCGACACCGCGAGGCGCAGGCGTGCGACTCCCTTCGGCCC
>JBJTGD010000003.1:0-6740 GCA_046093735.1 Acidimicrobiia bacterium
GGAGCTACGTCCCGGGCACACTTCGACGCCCACGACCGTCGGGACGGTGGCCGACGTCGGCTGAACTCGCAGGAACGGCCGTGGCGTCGAGCACCTGAATCGTTGGCGGACGACAGCGTCGGAGCCCCGGCGAGTCCCACCATCGATCCACTGTCGGCCGGCCGATAGGGTCGGATCGTGACCGAACGGTTGTCTCCTCTCGATGCCGTGCATCGCGCCGCCGGAGCGAAGATCGTGGAGTTCGGCGGGTGGATGATGCCGCTGTCGTATCCCGATGGCACCTTGGCGGAACACCACGAGTGTCGGAATGGTGCGGTCGTGTTCGACGTCTCCCATCTCGGCACGGTGCGGGTGAGTGGGCCCGGTGCGTTCGCCGTGCTCCAGCGGACCTTCACCAACGACCTCGGACGCATCGGGCCGGGTCGGGCCCAGTACACCCACCTCCTCGATCCGACCGACGCCTCGGTGACCGACGACATCATCGTGTGGTGGACCGACGACGAGACCTTCGACGTCATGCCGAACGCCTCGAACACCGACGGCGTGGTGTCGGCCCTCGAAGCCGAGGCCCGTGCGCTCGATGGCGTGACGGTGGATCTCGGGGACGTGACCGCCGAGCGCGCCGTGTTGGCGGTGCAGGGCCCGGTGGCCCGGGAGCGTCTGGCGTCGGTCGACGAGGCATTGGCGCAGGTGGCCCGCTTCGGCGTTCGCCGTGTCCGGTGGGACGGTACCGAGGTGGTGGTGGCCGGCACGGGCTACACCGGTGAGGACGGGGTGGAGATCGCCGTTCCGACCGACCGGGCCCCGGCGCTGTGGGACGCGTTGGTGGCGGCGGGCGTGGTGCCCGCCGGTCTCGGGGCCCGGGACACGTTGCGGCTCGAAGCCGGGCTCCCTCTGCACGGACACGAGCTCGGACCGGGGATCACTCCGTTGCAGGCCGGTCTGGGGTGGGTGGTCCGCTTCGACAAAGGGCCGTTCCGGGGGAGCGAGGCGCTGGCCGCCGAGCACCGGGTCGGTCCGTCCCGTCGTCTGCGCGGCCTGGCCACCGAGGGTAGACGGCCGGCCCGAGAGGGTTCGGTGGTCCTCGCCGACGGCGCGAAGATCGGCATCGTGACCAGCGGGAACTTCTCGCCGGGCCTGGGCCACGGGATCGCGCTGGCCCTGGTTCCCCCCGAGGTGCGCACGGGTGACCGACTCGAGGTCGACGTGCGTGGCACAGCGATTCCGGCGACAGTGGTCGACCTACCCTTCGTCGGTCGTTGAGGGCCAGTCCCAAGTCGTCAGTCGCTGGTCGTCAGTCGCTGGTCGTCAGTCGCTGGCCCAGGCGCCCACCGGCGGGCAGGAACAGATCGGGTTGCGATCGCCATGGGCACCGTCGATGCGCCCGACGGGCGGCCAGTAGCGATCACGGGTCGGACCGGCGGGCCATCCGGCCACCGATCGGGGATAGGCGTGCGACCACTCGTCCACTGTGAGATCGGCGGCGGTGTGCGGCGCGTGCACCAAGGGGTTGTCATCGGCCGGCCATTCGCCCGAAGCAACCTTGGCGATCTCCGCCCTGATGGCGAGCATGGCATCACAGAACCGATCGATCTCCACCAGCGACTCCGATTCGGTGCTCTCCACCATCAGCGTTCCGGCCACCGGGAACGACATGGTGGGAGCGTGGAAGCCGTAGTCGATCAGACGTTTGGCGACATCCTCCACCGTCACTCCGGTGTCACGGGTGATCGGTCGCAGATCGAGGATGCACTCGTGGGCCACCAGTCCGTCACGACCGGTGTAGAGGATCGGGTAGGCATCCTCGAGGCGACGGGCGATGTAGTTGGCTGAGAGGATCGCCACCTCGGTGGCCCGACGCAGTCCTTCTGGTCCCATCATGGAGATGTAGGCCCAGGGGATCGGGAGGATGCCGGCACTACCGAAGGGCGCGGCCGAGACCGGTCCGACTGCTCCGCTCTCGGTGGTGGGCACCACCGGATGTCCCGGCAGGTAGGGGGCGAGGTGAGCTCGTACCGCCACCGGACCCACGCCCGGTCCGCCGCCGCCGTGGGGGATGCAGAAGGTCTTGTGGAGATTCAGGTGTGAGACGTCGGCGCCGAATCGTCCCGGTCGGGCCACGCCGACCAAGGCGGTGAGATTGGCGCCGTCGAGATAGACCTGCCCGCCCGCGTCGTGGACAGCGGCACAGATCTCCCCGATGGCCTCTTCGAACACCCCGTGCGTCGACGGGTAGGTGACCATCAACGCCGCCAGCCGGTCGGCGTGCTCGGCGATCCTGGCCCGCAGATCGGCGAGGTCGACGTTGCCGTCGTCGTCGCAGGCGATGACCACCACTCGCATGCCGACCATGGCGGCGCTGGCTGCGTTGGTGCCGTGTGCGGAGGCCGGGATCAGGCATACGTCACGCTCGGGCGAACCGTTGGCCCGATGCCAACCCCTGATGGCCAGGAGCCCGGCGAACTCACCCTGTGACCCGGCGTTGGGTTGCAACGACACGGCGTCGTAACCGGTGACCTCGCACAACCAGGCTTCGAGATCGTCGATGATGCGGCGGTAGCCGGCCACGTCGTCGTGATGGGCGAACGGATGGACACCGGCGAGTTCGGCCCATGTGATCGGTTCCATCTCGGCGGCGGCGTTCAACTTCATGGTGCACGAACCGAGCGGGATCATGGTGCGGTCGAGGGCGAGGTCGAGATCGGCCAGTCGTCGCAACCGCCGCACCATCTCCGTCTCACTGTGGAAGTCGTTGAAGTGGGGATGCTGGAGGAAGGTCGTACGGCGGCGTTGTGCCGGAGCGATGGCGGCCTGAGCGCCAGCATCGAGTTCGGCGACGGAGATCCCTTCGACACCGAAACCGGCGAGCAGGCGATCCACCACATCGATCGTCGTCGTCTCATCGAGACTGAACGACACGGTCGTGGGGTCGATGACACGGAGCTCGAGACCCCGCCGGCGCATCTCGTCGGCCGTCGCTCCCGCATCACCGACGACGACACGCACGGTGTCGAAGAACCGGTCGTGCACGACCTCGAGGCCCGCGCCACGCAACCCCTCGGCGGCGGCGACGGTCAGACGATGCACCCGCGAGGCGATGCGCACCAGACCATCCGGGCCGTGCCACGCCGCATACAGCGCCGCCATCACCGCCAGCAGCACCTGGGCGGTGCAGATGTTGGAGGTGGCCTTCTCGCGACGGATGTGTTGCTCTCGTGTCTGCAACGCCAATCGATAGGCGGGACGTCCGGCGGTATCGATGGAGACGCCGACCAGCCGTCCGGGCAGCACTCGACGATGGCTGTCGCGGGTGGCCAGGAACCCGGCACTCGGTCCTCCGTAACCAAGGGGCACGCCGAACCGTTGCGCCGAGCCGACGACGACGTCGGCGCCGAGCTCTCCGGGCGGGGTGAGCAGGCAGCAGGCGAGAAGGTCGGTGGCCACCGCCACCAGCGCGCCGGCCACATGGGCCGAGTCGATCGCCGGCGCCAGATCGCGCACGACGCCCGATGATCCCGGATGCGACAGCAGCAGCCCGAAGGTTCCCTCCGGCAGGGCATCGTCGAGGTCGATCAGTTCGACGATGATGCCGAGCGGCTCGGCCCGGGTCCGCACCACCTCGATCGTCTGCGGGTGGGTGTCGCGGTCGATGCAGAATCGATCACCGGCGGCGGAGTTGACGCGGTGCAGCAGCGTCATGGCCTCGGCCGCGGCGGTCGACTCGTCGAGCATCGATGCATTGGCGATGTCCATCCCGGTGAGTTCGGACACCATGGTCTGGAACATCAACAGGATCTCGAGTCGGCCCTGGGAGATCTCCGGTTGGTACGGCGTGTAGGCCGTGTACCACGCCGGAGACTCGAGGACGTTGCGTCGCAGCACCGGTGGGGTCACGCAGTCATACCAACCGCACCCGATGAGTGACGTGCGCACGACGTTGGTACCGGCGATCTCGCGCAAGCGGCCGAGGACGGTGGCCTCATCGGCCGCCGCGGGCAGCGACAGGGGAGCGGTGGCCCGGATCGACGGAGGGACGACGGCCTCGATGAGCGCGTCGAGTGACGGCTGGCCCACCGCCTCGAGCATCGTGGCGATCTCTTCGTGGTCCGGCCCGATGTGGCGGGTCACGAAACGGTCGGGGGCGAAGAGTTCGTCGAGTGTGGATTCAACGTCGGACACGGGTCACCTCGGAACGGTCGGCGCCAACGGCGCGTCGTACCGGTGCGAGTGCACCGGCTCCCGCTCTGTCGGTGGACCTGAGAGTTTCACGGCGCCACGGGACTCGGCCCCAGGGCGATCGCTTTCCCCGTCGGTGAGCCGACGCGCACGCCGACTGCTCTCCAGAGTCGCCTGCGCATGCGGTGCCTGTGCCTGAGAGATTCCCGGGAGGTTGCTCCTTCGGCGCCTCCGGCAGGACCCCAGAGCCCCGAAGGCCTCAGGGTGTCGCCACCGGCGGACTCTCCCGCATGCGGTGATCGGCTTCAGTTGTGGTCGGAGGCTACCCGAACAGATCCGGTTGCTCGCGGACGATCACGGCATGGAGCGGCTGGAAGGAGAACCACCCGGCGAAGTGGTGACCGATCTGGTCGCGGGTGTGGGCGGCGCAGTCGGCGTCGATGAGCACGGGGTCTCCGGCAGCCATGGCCAGCAGCTGGGCCTGACATGAGCGCTCCATGGTGATGTACCACCACGCTGCCTCGTCCACGGAGTGGCCCACGGTGAGCAGACCGTGATTGCGCAGGATGGCGGCCTTGTGCGGACCGAGACCGGCGGCGATGCGGCGGCCCTCCGAAGGGTCGAGCACCACGCCCGTGTAGTCGTCGAACAGCACGTGATCGCCATAGAACGCGCAGGCGTCCTGCGTGAGCGGATCGAGAAGACGACCGAGCGAGGAGAACGCCTTGCCGTAGACCGAATGAGTATGCGCAGCGGCCACCACATCGGGGCGGGCCCGGTGGATCTCGGAGTGGATGGCGAACGCCGCCTGGTTGATGGCGAAGTCACCGTGCAGGATCTCGCCGTCGTGATTGACGAGCACGAGATCGGAGACCGAGATCAGCCGGAAGTCGACGCCGATCGGGTTCAACCAGAAACAGTCCGGGTACTCCGGATCGCGCACGGTGATGTGGCCGGCCACTCCCTCGCCGAACCCGAACTTCCCGAAGAGCCGGAAGGCGGCGGCCAACCGCTCCTGACGGTGGCGACGTTCGTCGGCCACAGTGTCGAACACGGGGATGTCGTAGGGGATCGGCTTGGTGGCGTCTCGCACCACACCGAAGTTGTCGGGATCGAGACTGGCGGTCATCACTTCCTCCTCGTCGGTGGAAGTCTATGACTGCGCGTCGTCGCCGGTCGTTGACGGACGCGGAGTGCTGTGGTTGACTGCGGTCTCCAAGTCGAAGCCTGGGGTGAGGGGAAGTCCGGTGAGAATCCGGCGCTGTCCCGCAACCGTGTGTCCCGTCAGGGACGAGTCGGATCACCGAACCCGAGGTGGAGCTCGCGAGTGCCGTCGTGGACAGCGGCACCGGGCCCGGACGTCGATCGACGTCGGTTCGGTGTCTGTCGTCCACCGGCCGATCCGGAGGACCGATGTCCCGCACCACCGCCACCCGCCGCCCCTTCCAACGGTCAGGCCAGCCGCGCTCGACGCGACTCTCCGTTCCTCGATGGCACCGGGTCCTCGCCCTGGCGCTCGGTCTCGTCGTCATGGGCGTGACGGGTCTGGTCATCGCCGGACCGGCGCCAGCGGCCCTCGATCCCACGGCCGCTCGCACGGCGGCATGGCTGGCGGCTCAGGTGGGTCCGGACGGCTCGGTGTCCGTGCCGGGGGAGACGTTCTCGGCGGTGACGCAGACGATGTACGTGGCGCAGGGCCTGGCTGTCACGGACGCGCACCGCGTCGAGCTCGAACGCGCCATGGGCTACATCTCCCTCCACGTCGATGAATGGGTCACCAATGACGGGAGCGGCTCGACGGTGGCACCGTCCGGATCGGACCTGCCCGAGCGACTGGGATCATTGATCCTGCTGGTGCACGCCACTGGTGGGAATCCGCGGGCGTTCGGCGTGCCGGCCCAGGATCTCGTGGCCCGGGTCCAGGCGCTGTATTCGATCGACTCACCGGGCTTCTACGGGTATCAGGAGCCGTACTCGGCGGTGCAGGACCAGTCGATGGTGGTGTTGGCCCTCACCGCTGTCGGTTCTCCGCCACCGACAGCGGCGGTGCACTGGCTCGTCGGCATGCAGTGCACCGGCGGGGGAGATGCGCCGACGGCGATCGGCGGATGGATGGCGTACCGACCCACCACGGGGGGAGTGCCCGATCCGTGCACCGCCCCCGACGCGCTGAACTACACCGGCGCCGACACCAACTCGACCGCCTTCGCCGTCCAGGCGTTGGTCACGGCCGGTGAGACTGCCCCGGTGGCCGCGGCCATGGCATTCCTCGCCGCCGCCCAAGCGCCGGGTGCCGGATTCCCGTGGTTCACCGGCGGCGACCCCGACGCCAACTCGACCGCGCTGGTGGTGCAGGCCATCGTCGCCTCGGGCGGGGCGCCGACCGGCCCCGGGTGGAGCCGAAGCGGGACCACGCCGCTCGACGCCCTCGCCGGCTGGCAACTCGGCCCACCCGACGACGGCGCGCTCGAGGCCACCTGGTCTCCGGGGGTGCCCAGCCTCCTGGCCACCTACCAGGGGCTGTGGGGACTCACGGCCACGCCGCTCCTGGCCCGGCTCGGTCT
>JBJTGD010000004.1:0-3538 GCA_046093735.1 Acidimicrobiia bacterium
AGCCGGTCGGGACGGTCGAGGGCCAACCGGGCGATGTGCGGCTCCGGTCGGGTGAGCTCGACGGTGCGACTCACCGCGGGATCTCGCTCCACGGCACGTCCGAGATCATGCGCAACATCCTCGGTGAGCGGGTACTCGGCCTCCCCGGCGATGTGCGGGTCGACACCGACGTGCCGTGGAGCGAGATCCCGCGGTGAGTCGCACCGTCGAGCTCACCCGACCGGAGCCGCACATCGCCCGGTTGGCCCTCGACCGTCCCGACCGGCTCAACGCGCTGACCTTCGAGATGGTCGTGGACCTCCACGACGCCTTCGACGAAGTGGCGGCCGATCCGGAGTGCAAGGTGGTCGTGCTCACCGGCAATGGCCGGGCGTTCTGTGCGGGTCTCGACCTCAAGGATTTCGGGACCCCGCCCGAGCCGGGTGGTCATCGACACATGCCTGTGCACGTCGACGCCCAGACGTTCATGTCGAACCTCACCGTGCGCCTGCGCGACCTGCCCCAGGTGGTGGTGGCGGCGGTCAACGGTCCGGCCTTCGGTGGGGGTCTGGCCCTGGCCTGCGCCGCGGACATCCGGGTGGCGGCCGAGTCGGCCCGGTTCTGCTCCGCCTTCATCCGCACCGGTCTCTCGGGCACCGACATCGGGATCACCTATCTGCTGCCTCGACTGATCGGCAACGCCAACGCCTTCGATCTCGTGCTCACCGGTCGTGACATCGACGCCGCCGAGGCCCACCACATGGGACTGGTGTCGCGGGTGGTGACCGATGACGGGCTCGGTGAACTGGCCCTCGACTACGCCCGTCGCATGGCGGCGTACACGTCGATCGGTCTGCGCACCACCAAGGAGGTGCTGTGGCACAACGTCGAGGCCACCAACCTCACGCAGGCCATCGCCCTCGAGGCGCGCAACCAGAACCTGCTCAATTCCTCGGCCGAGGTGCGCGAGTACATGGCCACCTACCGACAGCGCACCACGGGCCCGAAGAACTGATCCGTCAGCGAATGGTGCCCAGGTGCACCACGTACCACTGGCCGCGCCAAGAGATCATCGACTCGATCGGTATCGACACGGTGCGACCGTCGACGGTGAAGTCCATCTGTGACTTGAGCACGCGCCAGTAGGGACCGACGTTGTACTCCTCACCCGGCTTCACCCACTTCGCCGTGTCGGGGACGCGCACGCTCACCAACTTCGCCGTCGAGGCGTTGGGTCCCAATTTCCGGTGGGCCTCGGCCACATCGACCTTGAAGTTGGCGATGAGGCGGTTCCGCCAGTCGGCGGCGGGATCGGTGTTCTTCTTGGTCTGCTGATAGGCGGTGACGGGGAAGAACGATGGGATCCCGATCGCCGGATCGTTGGCGATGATGGCGTCGGCCAGCACCTTCATGCGGGCATCAAAGGCGGCGCCCGACCCGGCGGGCTTCTCGTCGGTCTGGGGGAGGGTGCCGGGATCGACGGTCGTGGTGGTGGTGGGCGCCGCCGTGGTCGGGGGGACGGTCGGCGTGGTGGTCGTGGTGTCGTCGGCCGTGGACGAGCCCCCGCCGCAGGCGGAGACCGCACCGCCGGCGATGGCGAGGATGAGCGTGAGCAGCAGCGGGGCGAGGGCGGGGCGGCGGATCATCGGTACTCCCGGAGAGCGTGAGCGCCCAGTGAAGCACCTGCGGGACCGCACGGCGGAGAGGCCGGGGTCGAGCCGGGGGCGAGCGACCTCGGCGACGACCTACTCTCGTTCCGGCGAACGCGTGACGATGAAGGGGGCGACATGGCCGAGGAATCGACCACGACGAGGGCAGCCGAGCTGGGGCTCGATGTGCGGCCCATGAGCGGCTACACGGGAGCCGAGATCCTCGGTGTCGATCTGACCCGGCCGCTCGAGCCCGCGGTGATCGACGAGATCCGGGCCACGCTGGTGCAGTGGAAGGTGGTGTTCTTCCGCGACCAGTTCCTCGACCAGGCCCAGCACGTGGCCTTCGGTCGACAGTTCGGGGAGTTGATCCCGGGGCACCCCACGCTCCCGGCGATGTACGAGGAGTACCCGGAGATTCTGGTGCTCGACAACGTGAGCGGGGCCACACGCAACCAGGGCGATGACGCCGGTCAACCGCCGCGGGTGGAGAACAACTGGCACACCGACATCACCTTCTCGCTCGCACCGCCGGCCGCTTCCATCCTCCGGTCCGTGGTCGTGCCCCCCTATGGCGGCGACACGCAGTGGACGAATCTGGTCCGCGCCTATTCGCGACTCTCACCCGAGGTGCAGCGCTTCATCGACGGCCTGCATGCCGTGCACCACAACGTGTTGCCCATCGAGCGGGGCGAGATGCCGAGTTCGCTGGCCGCCACCTTCGGGGCCACGCCCATCAAGTCGATCCACCCCGTGGTGCGGGTGATCCCCGAGACGGGCGAGAAGGTGCTCTTCGTCAATCCGAACTTCACCAGCCACATCGTGGAGTTGACGCGCAAGGAGAGCGGGCACGTCCTGAGCATGCTCTACGAGGAGTTGACGCGGGCCGAGCACACCGTGCGCTTCCGCTGGGAACCCGGCAGCATCGCCTTCTGGGACAACCGCCAGACGGCGCACCTCGTGCCCACCGACGTGCCGGCGGGCATGCATCGGTGGATGGAGCGGATCACCCTCGTCGGTGACGTGCCGGTCGGGCCCGACGGTCAGCCGTCGCGTGAGTGGTCGGCCTGAGCGACCGCCAGTTCAGCCCAGCGCCTTGATCACGAGGTAGACGCCGAACAGCACCTCGATGGTCACACCGATCCGACGCTGGTTGTGAGAGATGAACTCGTGCAGTCGACCGAAAGCGCGCGAGGCCGGACCCGGGGCCACGATGCGCACGACCAGCGGCATCGTCGCCGGCAGCGAGGTGATGACGAAGGCGAGGGCCACGGCCAGCACCTTGTCGCGGTCGGTCACCTCGGCAGTGCTGACGATGTGCATGGCCGGGAGGTAGAGCAGGATCGTCGAGAAGTTCGAGAGCATCATCGCCATTCCCAGCACGAACGCGCCGCCGACGCCCGATCGGCGGTCGGGTTCGGGGGTCGGTGCCTCGGTCGGTTCGTCGGGTGGCGCCGCCGCATCGCGGGCCGCGGCCCGCAGCATCGTGCCCAGGGCCAGCAGCAACAGCAGGACGCCGGCGACGGCGTCGATGGCGCGTTCGATATAGGTGGTGGTGGCCGACGGCGTGACCTGGCGGACACCGTAGAGACCGAGAGCGGTGAGACCGGCGAGGATGACCAGCACCCCGGCCACATAGGCGGCACCGCGGGCCACGGCGCGTCGTCCCGACAGCACGACGAGCACGACGGCGAGGACGGTGGGGCTGATCGCCGCACCCAGCGACAGCGGAAGGACCTTCGACAGCAACTCGCCCATGACGTCGACCTCAGACGGCGGCGTCGACCACGTCGTCGAGTGCCGGTCGGGCCCGCCCGCGCGGGCGGGCCCGCCGGCGGCGCCCGAGCAGGAGGGCGGAGGGGGCGGTGTTGATCACCGGGCGGCCGGGGGCGGCGGGCCCCCCCGCGCCG
>JBJTGD010000005.1:0-9867 GCA_046093735.1 Acidimicrobiia bacterium
GGTCCGCAACCTCGAGGCGAACTGGGACGAAGCCGTGCGACTGGTCGGCGAGGGCCGGGCCCGGGTGTGGTTGCTGTACATGGCGGCGTCGGCGGTGAACTTCCGGCTCGGTGGGGTGCAGATCGAGCAGGTCCTCGCCACCCGGACCACCGACGGGCGCAGCGGAATGCCTCTGCGTCCGGAATTCTGAGTCGGCCACACGACCGCCGCCATGTACAGCAACCACACCCGGGCCCGGCCCTCGCCGACCAGTCGCACGGCTTCGTCCCAGTTCGCCTCGAGGTTGCGGACCCAGCGCTGCAGGGTGAGGTCGTAGTGCTCGCGCAGCGATTCGACGTGGCGCACCTCGAAACCGTTCTCCTGCATCATCGAGATGAGCACCCCGACCTCGTGCAGTTCTCCGTCGGGGAACACGTAGCGCTCGATGAGCGCGCTCTGCACCTTGGAGGTGTGGTCGGAGCCGATGGCCGTGGCCAGTCGTCGGGCCACCTGACGTGAGTGGCCGATGAACGTGTCGGGTTGCGGGTAGCCCGGACGACTGATGGCGTGGTTGAGCAGTCGGCCCTCCGGGACGAGCAGCGCGTGCAGGTCGCGCAGGTACTGCTCCATGCGCTTGCGGCCGACGTGTTCGAACATGCCGATCGAACTGATGGCGTCGAACGGTCCGTCGGTGACGTCGCGGTAGTCCTGCACCCGGATCTCGATCCGGTCCGACAGGCCGGCATCGTGCACCCGCTTGGTGGCTCTCTCGGCCTGTTCGGTCGACAGTGTGATGCCCACCGCCTTCACCCCGTAGTGCTGGGCGGCGTGGAGCACCATCGACCCCCATCCACAGCCGACGTCGAGCAGCCGCTGTCCGGGTTGTAGATCGAGTTTTCGGCAGACGAGATCGAGCTTGTTGGTCTGGGCCTGTTCCAGCGAGATCGATGGATCCGTCCACACCGCACACGAGTAGACGAGTGACGGGCCCAGCACCAGTTCGTAGAACTCGTTGCCGACGTCGTAGTGGTGGGAGATCGCACTGGCGTCGCGTGTGCGCGAGTGGATGCCGCCCCGCAGTCGGATCTCCTCCGGCGGTGGCGGGGGTGAGAGGAACACGCTCGGTCCCGTCTCGCGTACCAGGCGGGCCGCAGCGCGCGGATCGATGCCGGAGAGCCCGAACTCGAGCATCGTCCCGTTGGCCAGCAGCTCGAGCAGGTCGCCGTCGATGTCGATGTCACCGGAGACGTAGGCCCGAACCACACCGAGCTCGCCTGGTCGCGACAGGAACCGGGCCAGTCCCTGGCGAGACCGGATCCTGATCGTGGCCACTGCGTCGGCGCGATCGGTCGAGCTGCCGTCGTAGGCCTCGAACCGCACCGGAAGCGTCCCCCGCAGGGCCTGGTCGAGAAGTGGCGCGATAGCCATGTTCCCCCCTCCGACTGATGCCGAACCGCCCGTCGTTCTAGTTCCGAGTCCGCTCTCCGGGCAACGGGTCGGGGCTCTGGCTCTGGCGCCGATCCGCCTCCGGTGGGAGTGGGTCGCCGGTGCCGTACCGTCAGGGTGTGGCATCGACGCCCCTGGCTCCCCTCATCGTGTGGTTCGACGACGACTGCGGTGTGTGTTCGGCCTCGGTGCGGTTCCTCGATCGCCATGCCGACGCCACTGTGCGGTTCCGGCCGTCTCGCCAACTCACCGACCCGGACCTGATCGCCCGCTCACAGTCGGCGCTGCTGGTGGTCGGGCCGGACGGCGTCGACGAGGGCCGGGCGGCGGTGGCCACGGTGCTCGGTCGCTGCGGGCGTTGGGGCCGAGGCGCGTCGAAGGTCCTGTGCCTCCCCGGCGTCGATCGGCTCGGTGACCTCGTCTACCGGTGGGTGGCGGCCAACCGGTCCCGGATCTCCCGGTGGCTGCGACTGCCCGCCACCTGTGACCTCCCCCCAAGTCGCTCTTGACAAAGTATCTTTGCTGAAAGGATACTTGGGGGGTGGGAGCGGGAGGTCCGCTCTCCCCGCTTCAGGAGGACCGATGACCCCGACCCAGACGGCTGCCGCCCGAGCCGACGCGACCCCGGCCGAGCACGAGTTGCCCAACATGATCTCGGTCGACGACCACGTGCTGGAGCCCCGTGACCTGTGGCAACAGCAATTGCCCGAGTCGCTGCGGGAACGCGGGCCCCGCGTGGAGCGACGCAAGGTCACGTTGTCGTTCCGCGGCGGGCACTACGGCTTCGACCTCGATGCGCCCGATGGGCAGTGGTGCGACGTGTGGATGTTCGACGATCTCGTCACCCCGACCGGCCTGCTGCACGCGCCCGCCGGCATCCCCCGCGAGGAACAGCGCAACATCCCCGCCACCTACGAGGACTTCCGCCCCGGCACCTGGGACCAGACGGAGCGCCTCGCCGATATGGACCTCAACCACGTCGACGCGGCCATCAACTACCCCAACATCTTCCCGAGGTTTGCCGGTCAGGGATTCCTCGAGCGGGCCGACAAGGACCTCGCCCTCACCGCACTGCGCATCTACAACGACTGGATGATCGACGACTGGTGCGGTGGTGCCGGCCGCGGTCGACTCATCCCGTTGACATTGGTGCCCTTGTGGGATCCGCAACTCGCCGCCGCCGAGGTTCAACGCTGCGCGGCCAAGGGCTCGTTCGCCATCGCCTTCAGTGAGAACGTGGCCAGGCTCGGTCAGCCCTCGCTCTACTCGGGTGCATGGGATCCGCTGTGGGAAGCGTGTGTGGAGACGAACACGTCGGTCTCGATGCACATCGGCTCTTCCTCCTCGATGCCCACCACCTCCGACGATGCCCCGCTGGCCACGTCGATGTCGATGTACGCCCAGAACGCACAGGGTTCACTGTGTGACTGGGTGTTCTCGGGCACGCTCGAACGATTCGGTTCGCTGACCATCGCCTATGCCGAGAGTCAGGTGGGGTGGATGCCGTTCCAACTGGAGCGGATGGATGCGGTGTGGCGCGATGGCCGCGCCGACGTCGATCACGTGCGCACAGCGCCGAGCGAGCAGGTGCGCGGACGCGTCTACGGCTGCATCTTCGATGATCTCCATGGCCTCATCAACCGTGATGCCATCGGTACCGATCACATCCTGTGGGAGACCGACTATCCCCATTCGGACGGCACGTTCCCCCATTCGCGCAAGGTGGCCCGTGAACTGTTCGCCGCCGCCGGTATGGACGCGACCGAGTGCCGCATGGTGCTGCGGGAGAACGCCATCCGCGCCTACGGACTCGACCGGTTCGGCATCTCAAAGTGAGCACCGCCCCGGCGCAGTGGCCCGGCACCGACGGATTGCTCGGCCACATCGTGCGTCTCGACATCGCCGTGCAGCGAGTGCTGGAGAGCATCGCCGCCCGCTCGGACATCTCGGTGGCCGACTATCTCGTGCTCGGCGTCGTGCGCCGCTCGCCCGACCATCGCAGCGCACCCTCGGTGCTGTGCGAGGTGCTCGGTCGGACCTCGGGCGGGATGTCCCTCGCCCTCGATCGACTGGAGCGGGCCGGACTCGTGCGGCGACTGCCCGATCCCTCCGATCGGCGTCGGGTGATCATCGAGGCCACCGACGAGGGCGTCGCTCTGGCTCGTCGGGTCAACGCCGACCTGCACGACTGGGAGGAGTCCCTCGGCGTGACCGGATCGGAACAATCGGAGCTGGTCTCGGCCCTCGGGCGCCTCACCGACATGATCGGCACGGCCGATGCGTCGGTGGCTCGCGCCGGCTGAGCGCACTCCCGGTCGGACCCTCGGACGGACCCTCGTCGATTCCGGGGCCCTGACCGTCACCTGCTAGGAAATCGGACCACGAACGGCCACGAGGGCCGCACGCGAAAGGTACGCACGTCATGGGCATGCTCGACGGGAAGATCGCCATCGTCACCGGATCCGGCCACGGCATCGGCCGCGGTCACGCGCTGGAACTGGCCAAGCACGGTGCCAAGGTCGTGGTCAACGATCTCGGTGGATCGGTGTCGGGTGAGGGTTCCGGTCGGGCCGCCGACGAGACCGTGGCGCTCATCGTCGAGCGAGGCGGCGAGGCGGTGGCCAACTACGGCAACGTCACGGTGCACGACGACTGCGGCGCCATGGTGCAGCAGGCCATCGACGCCTTCGGTGGGCTGGACATCCTCGTGAACAACGCCGGCATCGTGCGCGACGCGGCCATCTGGAACATGCCGGTGGAGGACTTCGACGCCGTCATGGCCGTGCACGTGCGCGGCACGTGGTCGGGCAGTCACTTCGCCGCCAAGTACTTCCGGGATCAAGCCAAGGCCGGTGCGCCCCGCGCCGGACGCATCATCAACACCACGTCCGGCGCCGGACTCGGCGGCAACTTCGGCCAGTCGAACTACGCCACGGCCAAGATGGCCATCGCTGGTCTCACTCTCACGCTCGCTCTCGAACTCGGTGGCATCGGCACCACGGTCAACTGCATCGGGCCGGCCGGTCTCACCCGCATCACGGCCACGATGCCCGGCGCCGGCGAGGCCTTTGAGCCCGACGCCATTGCCGAGGACGACTTCCACCCGATGGATCCGGCCAACTCCTCGCCCATCGTGGCGTGGCTGGCCTCCGACCAAGCGGCCTATGTGAACGGTCAGGTGATCCGTTCGCTGTACGACAAGGCCATCCTCATGCAGGGCTGGCGCGAGAAGGTCACCATCGACAACAGCAACAAGAAGTGGGACGCCACCAAGCTCGGCGGTCGCATGGCGGCCGAGGTGTTCCAGGTGGCGCCGACCGGCATCAAGTTCCTGCAGGCCTGAGCCGGCGGGTCGACGACCCTCGGCCCGAGGGCGATCAGCCCAACAACGACGCCGGATCGAGGTCGCGGATGGCCGCGCACGTCCGGGTGATCATTGACGCGAACATCGCATCCGATTCGGGTGTGGGTGTCGCCGTGGCGTACACCGCGCCGAGCACGGTCACCAGCGGGCCCTGCGGGGTGCCGAGTCGGTAGTCGTCGAAGGTCTCCTCGAACGAACGCTCCACGCCGTGGGTCAGAAGCGCATCGTGGTAGGTGCGCACCAGGTCGCGCTCGGCGGCGCGGCGCAGCTCGGTGTCGAGTCCGAGTCCGAGGAAATAGCCGACATCGCGACCGGCGAATCCGAGACCGAGCGTCTGCCAGTCGAGCGTGTGGATGCGCGTGCCGTCGGGGGAGACCATCAGGTTGTCGGGACGGAAGTCGCCGTGTACGAACGTGAGCCGATCGTTTCCGGTCAGCAACCAGTCGCCGATCCACGAACCGAGGTCGTCGAGCACGGCGATGTCGTCGGCCGACAACCACGACGCGAACTTCTCGGTGAACTGCGGGATGGCGCCGGCCAGCACCTGGGCGTGGAAGGACGTGCCCTCGGGGGTGGGCGCCCGCAGCGCCGGGTCGTCGGTGAGAGTGGGGTCGGACCAGCGCGGTCCGTGCAGTCCGGCCAGTTCGACGAGGGCCACGTCGGCCTCGTCCACGGTGAAGCCCGCCACCTGCGCGCCCGGCGTCGATGGCGCCAGATCGTCGAGCAGGAGCACGAACGAGGTCGAGTCGCTGACGATCGTGGCGTACCAGCACCGGGGTGTGGTGATGTCCACGGTGGCGCACCAGCGGGTGTACCAGTTGAACTCGTTGCGGTAGCCGTCGGCGATCAGCGTGCGGGTGGACGGGTCACCGCCGGCCATCTTGGCCACCAGTGACGTCGGCGCGGCCGGATCGGTCGAGGTGAGGTCGAGTCGCCACGACTGCCCCATCTGCCCGGTGCCCACCCGAGTGGTCTGCACCGCCGTCACCTCCACACCGAGCGCGGTCGACAGCCATGCCGGATCGAGATCGGCGACCTCATCGGTGGATCCGGCTCCGGGCCGGTCGACGGCAACGGGTGGGGTCGTCATCGGGTACCTCCTCGGCGGTGGGACGACGGGGGGTCGACCCGGTGACTACCGTAGGCGTCGGGCCCCACGGGGAACGGGGCCGATCGACGAGTCGTCCAGGGGGACCAATGCCCATCACATCCGTGTTCGATGCCGACAACCACTACTACGAGCCGCTCGATGCGTTCACCCGCCACATCGAGCCCGAGTTCCGGCACCGCTGCATGCAGTGGGCCGAGGTCAACGGCAAGCAGATGCTGCTGGTGGGCGGCAAGATCAACCGCTTCATCCCCAACCCGACGTTCGATCGTCTCTCCGCCCCGGGCAGCCTCGAGCAGTACTTCCGCGGTCGCAACCCGAAGGGCGACAGCGTCAAGGACCTGTTCGGTGACCTCGAGCCCTGCGATCCGGCGTATCGCGATCGTGAGATCCGACTCAAGGTGATGGGCGACATGCACATCGATGGCGCACTGTTCTTCCCGACGTTGGCCGTCGGTATGGAGAACGCGCTGCATGACGATCTGCCCGCCGCCCAGGCCGCGTTCCGGGCCTTCAACCGTTGGCTCGACGAGGACTGGGGCTTCGCCTACGAGGAGACCATCTTCGCCACGCCCGTCATGGTGCTCGGCGACATCGACAACGCCGTGCGCGAACTGGAGTGGGCGCTCGACCGCGATGCGCGCTGCGTGCTGGTCGGCACCGGTCCGGTGCGTACCACCGAAGGTCTCAAGTCACCGGCCGATCCCCGCTTCGACCCGTTCTGGGCTCGGGTGCAGGAAGCCGGAGTGACCGTCGTGTACCACGGTGGCGCGAATGCCTACTACGACCTCATCACCATGTGGGGCGAGAAGTCGGAGATGGAGGCGCACAAGTTCGAGCCGCTGCGCCAGGCGCTCTCGCACGACGCGGTGGCCGATACCTTCGCTGCGCTCATCCTCCATGGGCTCATGGATCGCTTCCCGCGCATCCGGTTCGCCACCGTCGAGACCGGGGCCAACTGGGTGCGTCCGCTGCTCAAGCGGATGAAGAAGATCTACTCTCAGGCGCCGGCGATGTTCGCCAACGACCCGGTCGAGCAGTTCAAGCAGAACGTGTGGGTGTCACCGTTCTACGAGGACGAACTCGATCAGTTGCGCGATGTCATGGGCGCCGATCGGCTGATGCTCGGCTCGGACTGGCCCCACACCGAAGGTCTGGCCGATCCGTTCACCTTCATCGGTGACCTCACCGAGGCCGGCTTCTCCGAGGCCGAGCAGCAGTTGATCATGCACGACAACTGCGCGTCACTCGTCGTCCGTCGACCGGGCTGAGCACGAAGAGCGGCGGACGGGTGCGTCCCGTCCGCCGGGACTCGTGGTCACGATGACCGATCGCGTCTTCGTCATCGAACCCACCGATGCCGTCTACCGGCGGCGGATCGAGACGCGTCCGTCGACCGGTGTGGTGGCTGCGGCCATGGAGGACTTCGTCCACCACTTCGCGCTCCGACTCCATCACGAGGCCGGGGTGGTGACGGCCGTCGACGTCGCCGCCGAGCGCACACCGTGGTCGACCTGCCCCGACGGCGCCCGGGCCTTGTCCTCACTCATCGGGACGGAACTCACCGAGGTCGGCGATGTACGGCAGTGGATCGGCTCACGGTCGGTGCAGTGCGTGCACACCACCGATCTGGCCGTCATCGCCGCGGCGGCGGCACTTCGGGGCTCGGCCCGCGACCACGAAGTGCGGATGTGGCACATCGGCGCGCCCGAGCGCACCATCACCATGGCGATCGACGGAGTCGAGTGGGCCACCTGGGTGATCGGCGCTGCGGGCATCGTCGACGATCCCCGTTCGGGTCGCTTCGCCGGCCGACCGCTCGACGCCCGTTCGTTCTCGACGTGGATCGCCGAGTTGTCCGCCGACGATCGGGAGGCGGCCGCCATCATGCGTCGGGCCTCCACCATCGGCCTCGGTCGGGGGCTCGACATGGATGCGTGGACGGTTGCCACCCAGGGCGGCAATCCGATCGACTCCTGCCACTCCTACCGCCCCGAGATCGTGCAGTTGGCCCGTCGCAACCGGGGCACGGCGCGCGCCACCGATGCCGATCCGCCCGGCACTCCCGTGCCCCCGGCCACGGCCTGGGTCTCGCTGGACGCCGATCGCTGAGCCGGCGTCGGGGCCGGGTCCGGGCCCGGGCGTCGTGTCCTAGTGTCGGGGCCCGGAGCGACGCGGGGGCGTCGCCCACGAGGAGGGGACATGAAGGCCAGAGCGGCGATGATGATGCACGAGGGCGCCACCGAGTGGACGGTGACCGACGTCGAGATCGATCAACCGCAGGGTCGTGAACTCCTCGTGCGCAACGTGGCCTCGGGTCTGTGCCACTCCGACGAGCACTTCCTCACCGGCGACATGCCCCACGGTGGCTATCCGTGGATCGCCGGACACGAGGGCGCCGGCATCGTGGAGGCCGTCGGCCCCGAGGTGCGCGACTTCGCTCCTGGTGACCACGTCGTCTACTCGTTCGTCGCCGTGTGCGGGCAGTGCCCGTCGTGTGCCGAAGGACACTCGAACCTGTGCGACAACGGCGCGCAGGTCATGGGCGGCCGGATGATGGACGGCACTTCGCGGGTGCACGTCACGAACCCCGGAGGTGAGAACGTCGATGCGCTGATCATGGCCGGACTCGGCACGTTCGCCACCCATTCGGTCGTGCACGAATGGTCGGCGGTCAAGGTGCTTCCCGACCTGCCGCTCGACAAGCTCGTGCTCCTCGGCTGCGGCGCCACCACCGGATGGGGCTCGGCCGTCTACGCCGCCGAGATCTCACCCGGCGACAACGTGGCCGTGATCGGCGTGGGTGGTCTGGGTTCGGCCGCCGTGCAGGGCGCCAAGTTGGCCGGGGCCGAGCGCATATTCGCCATCGATCCGGTGGAGATGAAGCGCGAGATGGCTCAGAAGTTCGGCGCCACCCACACCGCCACCGATGTCGCCTCGGCTTTCGAGTTGATCCAGCAGGAGACCTGGGGCCGCATGTGCAACAAGGTGATCTGCACGATGGGCGTCGGCGAGGGTGACCTGATGGCCTCGATCATGGCCATCACGTCGAAGCGTGGGCGAGTGGTCGTCACCAACATCCACCCATGGAACGAACCCAGCAACAACATCCCGTTGATCGACCTCACCCTCAGTGAGAAGCAGGTGGTGGGTTCGCTGTTCGGATCGGCCAACCCGAAGGCCGACATCCCCCGTCTGGCCGAGCTCTATCGCAAGGGCCAGTTGGACCTGGATTCGATGATCACCCGCACGTACACCCTCGACCAGATCAACGAGGGCTACCAGGACATGCGCGACGGCAAGAACATCCGGGGCGTCATCATCCACTGACCGATCGGGTCGCGCCCGCCGATCGTCGGGGTGCTGAGCGTCCGGGACGACGCCGGACTACGTTGCCCCGGATGGTCCGACCGGACCACTCATCGAGGAGGAACCATGAAGATCCGCAGTCTCGCCGTCGCTGGTGTCGTGACCCTTTCCGTGGCGGCGCTGGCCGTCGCCGGCTGTTCGGACTCGAACAAGGACAACAGTTCATCGTCGACCACGGTCAAGGGCGGCGGAATCGGCGGCAACGTGACCGCCCCCGTGATCCTCAACCCCAACAACACCTCGGCCACGGTCAAGGTCGGCCAGATCGTCACCTTCGACATGGGCCAGCCGGCATCGGGTGGTTCGTTCGTGGCCACCAGTGACAACACCAAGGTCTTCGAGGTCACCAGCGAGGGCAAGTCGGTGGGCACCTCCACGCAGAACGCCGGCGGCAAGGCTGTGGGCACTGGCACGGCCAAGGTCACCGTCGTGTTCAAGGGGTCCATGAACGGCATGGGTACGCCGACCACCTTCACCATCACCGTCCAGTGATCGACGTCGGCGGGGCGGCATCCGGGAGTAACAGTTTACGACCCCGACCCACGCTGATGGGGGGGTGTACTCAGACGAGTTGCAGCCCCCGCCCCAAAACCCCCACGAC
>JBJTGD010000006.1:0-3860 GCA_046093735.1 Acidimicrobiia bacterium
TCGTGCATCGGCGGATGCGGATGATGAACTCGCAACTGGAAGCACTGACGCCGGGCACCGATGACGAGATCGGCGTCCGGGTCCATCCCGATCTCGCCGCCGCCGTCGGGGGCGAGGGTGCGCCGGTCACGGTCCACACCGACCACGGCTCGGTGACCGGTCGGATCGTCATCGACGCGCGTCTCCGCTCCGACACCGTCACCATCGGCCACGGGTCGGAGTCATGCGACGTGAGTCGTCTGACCAGTGGGGTGAGCGGAATCGACCCACTCACGGGGATGGTCGAGCAGTCAGGCCTTCGCTGTCGGTTGCGCCCCGACCCCTGAGACGATCGCCTTCCAGCTGGCGATGTCGCGCTCGTCGGCCAGACGGCCGTTGAGGGTGACGGTATCGACATCGGGCGATTCGGCTCGGAGCGCCGCCGCGGTGCACAGCTCGCGGGGGCGGTGGGCGAACGGATCGAAGTTGTAGTGCTTCATCGCGTTCTCGTGGGAGATCTTGTTGATGATCTCGTCGCTGAAGCCGTTCAGCGTGATCATCAACTCCTCGGGAGCATTCGGCCAGGTTCCGTCCGAGTGCGGGTAGTCGGACTCCCAGCACACGTTGTCCAGGTTGAAGTGGTCGAACAACTGCGGACCCACGGTCTCCTTGATGAAGCACACGAGGATGTTGTTGCGGAAGATCTCGGTGGGGCCGCCCGTCTTGGAGAAGTCGTGACCGATCCAACCGCCGTGACGGTCGTTGACGTGTTCGGAGCGCCACAGGAAGTAGGGGATCCAGCCGATGTCACCCTCGGTGAGGGAGAACTTCAGGGTGGGGAATCGCTCCCAGAAGGTGGCCCACACCAGATCGATGAGCGTGTACACGGTGCCGGCAGACGACAACGACATCGCCACCCCGGGAGGGGCATCCGGTGACGTTGCTGCGCTGCGCGACGACGAACCGAGATGGCAGCACAACACCGTTTCGGTCTCCACGCAGGCGGCGAACAGCGGATCCCACGCGCCCGAGTGGATCGACGGCATGTTCAACGCCGACGGGTTCTCCGAGAACGTCACCGCGTGACAGCCCTTGGCCGCCAGGCGTCGGACCTCGGCCGCCGCCAGCTCGACATCGAACAACGGCAACATGCCGCACGGGATGAAGCGACCCGGATACGCCGCACACCACTCGTCGAGGTGCCAGTCGTTGTAGGCCTTGATCATGATCTCGTTGATGTCGCGATCAGGACCCTGGTTGAGGACTTGTCCGGAGAAGCCCGTCCAGTTGGGGAAGTTCAGACCGGCCAACTGGCCACCGGCGTTCATGTCCCGCACGCGCTCGTGGACGTCCCAGCACCCCTTGCGCATCTGGTCGTAGCGCGACGCATCCACGTTGAAGTACTCGCGGGGCTTCCCGGCCACGGCGTTGAGACCGAGGTTGCGCCCTCTGATGTCGCCGTACCACCACTGTTCGACGCCGTTGTCCTCGGTGACGACACGGGGCGCGTACTGCTTGTACTTCGCGGGCAGGTGCGCGTCGAACATGTCGGCCGGTTCGGCGATGTGATCGTCGACGCTGATCAGGATGAGATCGTCGGCATTCATCGGTTACCTCCTCGATCGGTTCAGTCGAGCGTACGACTCGACGGCAATGGTCGTGACCCTCGGTCGGATCAGTGGCCCGGGCGCGGACCCTCGTGTTCGATGATCTCGATCAGGTAGCCATCGGGATCGGAGACGAAGCCAACGATGACGGGCCAGCGCTCGAGTCGCTCGGGCTCCATGTGCGAGGTGTACCCGGCGTCGACTGCCTTCTTCCACGTGCCCTTGGCGTCGTCCACGTTGATGTAGATCTTCCAGAGCGCCCGACCGTGGTCGATGGGTTGGGGCGTCATGGTGGGGTTGAACTTGGCCAACTGGAGGCGTCCACCGCCCTCGGGTCCGGCCAGATGGACCTCGTTGACGTTGGGGATCTCGGTGCGACCCTGCTCCTGCAGGCCCATGATCTCGGTGTAGAAGCGCACCGACTCCTCGAGATCGCTCACCATGATGCAGAACTGACCGACGGTCGAACCCACGTCATCCCCCTTGTCGAGGCGCTCCTGCGCCTGGCCCATCACCCCACCGTGGGGCGACCAAGACCGTAGCGGACCGAGGGTCGCCCAGTGACGGGCGACACGTGACACGTCGGGCTGTGCCATCGTGGTCGACGAGGAGGACGTGATGGCCATCACCATCGAACCCAAGGGCGGGACGATCGGCGCCACCGTGACCGGTGTCGATCTCCGCCGACTCGACGACTCGACCTTCGCCACCCTGCTGGAGGCCTGGTACGCCCATCTCGTCCTGTTCTTCCCCGGTCAGGACCTCTCCCCCGCCGACCACCGTGACTTCGCCGCCCGCTTCGGAGAGCTGGAGGTGCATCCGCTCACCGAGAAGCTCGAGGGTGTTCCCGAGGTCACGCTGCTGCACAGCGAGCGCGGTGGTCGAGCCGACGTGTGGCACACCGACGTGACCTTCTCCGACTCGCCCCCGATCGCCGCCGTGTTGCGGCAACTCACCGGACCTCCGGTGGGCGGCGACACCATGTGGGCCAACCAGTACCTCGCCTTCGACACGCTGTCGGCTCCGATGCAGTCGTTCTGTCGGGAACTCACCGCCATCCACACGGCCTGGTCACAGGGCCGTCCCGATCTGTCGGCCGAGCGCCCGGTGGTGATCGAGCACCCGGCCACCGGTCGATCGGCCCTGGCCGTGAACCGGCTGTTCACCCGTCGCATCCCCCAGTTGACCCCCGAGGAGAGCGATGCCCTGCTCGGTCAACTCTTCGATCACGGTGAGCGGCCCGAGTTCACGGTGCGCTGGAGCTGGACGCCCGGGGACGTCGTCATCTGGGACAACCGGTGCACCCGCCACCATGCCATCGGTGACTACGACGACGAGCGGGTGATGCATCGGGTCACCGTGCTCGGCGACTATCGCATTCCGGGCGGCCCGTCCCGCTGGACCGCGCATGACCCGGGCCGTCTCTCGGCCCGCTCCGCGTACGCGATGCTTCGCTGAGACGACTCGCACACTCTCACCACACGATCGCCAACCGATCACCAACCGATCACCGACAACAGGGGGAACGACCATGAAGGAACTCGACGGGAAGGTCGCCGTCATCACCGGAGGCGCCGGAGGGATCGGCCGGGCCATGGGCATCCGGATGGCCGAGGAGGGAATGCGCATCTGCCTGTCGGATCTCAACGAGGAACGACTGGCCGCCACCGTCGCCGAGCTGCGCGAGGACGGGATGGACGTCATCGGTGTCGCCGCCAATGTCTCCGAGTTGTCGTCGGTCGAGGCGCTGCGCGATGCAGCGGTCTCGCACTTCGGTGCCGTCGACGTGGTGTGCAACAACGCCGGCGTGGCCTCGGGCGCACACGGCAAGTTGTGGGAGCACGAGATCAACGATTGGCGGTTCGCCTTCAGCGTGCACGTCTATGGCGTGATCAACGGGATCAACGCCTTCGTGCCCTACCTGATCGACCGTGGGGTGGAGACGCACGTGGTGAACACGTCCTCCAACAACGGAGGGTTCGCCCCCATCGCCATGTCCCCGACCTATGCGACCTGCAAGGCCGCCGTGGTCACCATTTCGGAGTGCCTGTGGGGACAGTTGCACGAGATCGATGCCAAGGTCGGCGTGTCGGTGCTGTTCCCCACGGGACGCACCAAGGGCGTGCTCGACACCGGTATCTGGGCGGCCGCCGAACGTCCGCCGGGGTACGAGGCCGCCGCACCGATCTCTCACAACAACCAGATGGCCGGGTGGATCGCTCGGCTTCGGATCAGCCCAGGTGGTAGAAGGGATCGGCCCGGCGCAACATGATG
>JBJTGD010000007.1:0-5970 GCA_046093735.1 Acidimicrobiia bacterium
CCCCAACCCCCGCTCCCGTCGTTCGGGCGGCCCGGCGCCGTCCGCGGCGCGCCCGCCCGCCGTCGTGCCGGTCGATTCGGACAATCCCTTCCTCGCCCTCGGTGTGCCCGAGCAGTTGTGTGGGGCGCTGGCCGCGTCGGGCATCACCGAACCGTTCCCCATCCAGGGCGCCACGCTCCCCGACTCGCTCTCGGGCCGGGACGTCCTCGGCCGGGGCCGTACCGGCTCGGGCAAGACCCTCGCCTTCGGTCTGGCCGTGATCACGCGGCTGTCGACGCTGGACATCCGGTGTCGTCCGTCGCGGCCGAGGGCATTGATCCTCGCCCCCACCCGTGAGCTGGCGCTGCAGATCGACGCCACCGTGGCGCCGCTGGCCCGACTCATGGGTCTGCGCACCACCACGATCTTCGGTGGTGTGGGCCAGAACCCGCAGGTCGATGCGCTGCGTCGCGGTGTCGACATCGCCATCGCCTGTCCGGGACGACTCGAGGACCTCATCGGTCAGGGCCACTGCCGTCTCGATGACGTCGAGATCTCGGTGCTGGACGAGGCCGATCACATGGCGGACCTCGGATTCCTGCCCGGCGTGAAGCGCCTGCTCGACCGTGTGCCCTCCGATGCGCAGCACCTGTTGTTCTCGGCCACCCTCGACAAGGGTGTCGATGTGCTGGTGAAGCGCTACCTGCAGGACCCGGTCACCCACAGCGTCGACTCCGAACAGTCGCCGGTGCAGACCATGACCCATCACGTGCTGCACGTGCGCAGTGATGACCGCGTGCCGGTGGTCGTGGATCTCGCGGCGGCGCCGGGTCGCACGATCGTGTTCACCCGCACCAAGCACCGGGCCAAGCAGTTGACCAAGCAACTGAACGCCAACGGCGTGCGCGCGGTGGAGATGCACGGGAATCTGTCCCAGGCCGCGCGTACTCGCAACCTGGCCGAGTTCTCGAGTGGCCGGGCTGCTGCGTTGGTCGCCACCGACATCGCCGCTCGCGGCATCCACGTCGACGACGTGTCTCTGGTCGTCCATGCCGATCCCCCGATCGAGCACAAGGCGTACCTCCACCGCTCCGGACGAACGGCCCGAGCCGGTGCCGAGGGCGTGGTGGTGACCATCGCCGTGGAGACCCAGCGCCGTGAAGTGGAGAAGCTCATGAAGAAGGCCGGCATCTCCCCGACCGTCACCGTGGCCCGTCCCGACTCACCGATCCTCTCGGAGATCGCGCCGGGTCAACGCCTCAAAGCGGGCTGATCCAGCGACGACGCGTCAGGCCTGTGCGTCAGGCCTGAGTCGCAGTTCCGTGCGTCAGGCTGAGGTCTCGGCGACGTTGCGCACGCTGCCATCGGCGGCGTAGATCACGTCGTTGTAGGCCCGGCCCGACGCCATGGCGTGGAACAGGTCCTCACGCTCGAAGCCGACGTACACGGCACGCCTCCCCCGACCGGAGGACGCCGTGGGTGCCGGTGCGGCGTGCAGCACGTGCTGGTGATGCACAGTCACATCGCCCGGTTCACAGTCGACGGCCACCACGCGATGGCCAGCGGTGATCGGATCCCCCACCGGGCCTCCGTGTCGGTGCGAGCCGGGCAGGAACCACAACTGTCCGCGCTCGGCATCGGCCCGATCGAGGTTCACGCCCACGAGGATCCCGGGACACATGTTGGGGTGGCCGCCCAGACCACAGTCGCGGTGCCAGGGCAGATCGGACAGGCCGCTCACCGCGCCCGGGTTCTTGATCACCACCGAGACGCCGTCGTTGCGATCGGGTGCGACGCGCAGGTCGAGCCCGGACAGCGCGGCCAACCGAGCCAGTCGCGGGTCGTGAGCGAGTGAGGCGAAGGTGTCGGAGCGATCGGCCATGTACGTCACGCGACAGCACACTTCGGTTCCGTCGTCGAGTGTCGCCCACCACGACGTGCGGTCACCGGGTGTGGCTTCGGCGCGCAGCCGTTCGGATTCCTCGGACATCCGTGCGATCTCGTCAGGCGTGAACACCCCACGCAGGTGCAGGAAGCCGGCACGGTCGATCATCTCTCGCATCTCGGTCTCGTCGTCGTCGAGGGTCCACACCCGAGCGACGTCCACCTCTGCCGGAAGCTCACAGGAATCGTCGAACACCGGTCGTCCGTAGAGCAGGGCCTGCAGCGCCGGCTCCCACGCCGCGAAGTGATCGAACGCGCCGCGCTCAACGCTGAGGCGACCGCTGTAGAGGAGCCCGAACATCGACTGCTCCTCGGTGACGAGATCGTCGAACGCAGAACGGTCCAACGCGACGACCAACGCCGTGTCGTCGACACCGTCGGTGACGATCGCCCCGTCGTCGGTGGTGGTGACCGTCACGGCCTCCCCTTCGACGAGGAGCCCCACGGCACGACCCGCGCCCATGGCTCGCGCCGCTTCGTTTGCGCCCGCACCCTCGGCAACGGCCCGCAGGGTGGCGCCGACAGTGCTCATCGACATCTCACTCGACAACAGTGGTGCCCAGCTCGTTGAGGAGCCGTTCCTGCTCGCGCAGACGCAGCAACTCCCCCTGAAGCGCCTCGATCCGGGTCTGCACGCCGCCGATCTCCTGCCGGACACGACCGAGCATCGACTGCACGAGCGCCGAGTCGAGACCCCTCGACGGCCGATCGCCCAACTGGTTTCTGTCGAGGGTGTCGGACACGGCTTATCCTTGTCTGCGCAGGGCGAGATCGGTGCGGGAAGGTGAACTGACGAGCCCCGGCGGATCCGCATTTCCACGAATCCGAGAGCGCTCGTAGCATACCCGACGTGTTGCCACGACCCCTGCATTTCCTGCGCTCGGCCGGCGCCCGAGCGCTGGTGGCCGGAAGCGTTCTGCTCGGGGTCGCGCTGGTCGTCGGCATGCTGGTCGTGGGTTGGATCGTCTCGGCGCCGTCGGTTCTCGCCGATGTGCCGGGCCAGTCCTCGATCCCGTCCACCGGCAGCACCTTGCGTCCCCCGTCGCCGTCGTCGACGGTGAGCCCGCCCACCGTGCCCGGCGGAGGGGCCGCGACCTCATCGACCATCGGTGGCTCGACGGTGACCACGGGCAACCAGGGCGGAGGGGCCACTTCGGTGCCGGTGCCCACCACCGCAGGCGGTTCGGGTTCGGACGGCGGTTCCGGCGTGGGCCCGCTGGTCCCGGCGGTGGCCGGCATGGTGCTGATCGGTGGGGCGGCAGCCGCGGCAGTCATCGTGGGCAGTCGTCGGCGTCGGGCCGAAGGTGCGGCGATCGTGGCCGCAGGCACGGCCGCTCCGGTCGGCGAGGCGGTGGCGACCGCCACGGTCGGTGCCGGAACCTCGATGCCGGCCGAGCCCATGGCATCATCCGCGCCATCGGGAGGTGCCGCGGTGGTCTCCCCTTCTCCTGCGAGTGGGTCGCCGTCGGCGACACCTGCGGTCAGTCCTGCGGCAACGCGGGCGACCGCAGGGACGGGCGCCACCGCCGCCGTGGCGGTCGGCACCGCGGCCGGGATCATGGCCGGGACCGCGACCGGGACTACGGCCACCACGGCGGCGGATCCGGTCAGGCCGTCGGCGGCGGCGCGGGCTCGCCGGTTCGACATGTCACCGCAATTGGCCAGTGACTGGGCCACCGCCGATGCCGCGGCCAATGTCGCCACCGAACTGGCCGGTCGACTCCAGGATGCCAAGCAGACGACCGTCGCCGATCAGGCGGCCGACGAATGGGCCACCGCAGCGCGCGTCGCCGACACGGCCCGCATCAAGGCGATCGAGAACCGACTGCGCACCCTCGACGGGATCTCGGACGCCGACGTCGGGGTATGGCGTGCTCGACTCATCGAAGAACTCGAACGCGCCCGATCCGGCTGACCCACGACTCGTGCACGTGAGCATCATGGGCTCCGTGGCGTGATCAGCGAGGTCGTGCCCGAGGCGATCGGGTTGTTCGCCGTCACCAACGTCGACGACCTGGTGCTGCTCACCGTGTTCTTCGGCCGTGTTCCGTCGGCCCGTGGGACTCGACGGGTGGTGACGGGCCAGTACCTGGGTTTCGGTGCCATCGTCCTCGTCTCCCTGGCCGCTGCGGCCGGTGCCCGACAACTGCCCGACGAGACGATCGCCCTGCTCGGTCTCCTACCCCTTGCGCTCGGGGTCCGAGCCGCATGGTCGGTGTGGCGGAGCCGCCACGATCCCGACCGAGACCCGTCGACAGCCATGAGCCCGCTCGGCCCGTTGGCCATCGCCGGTGTCACCTTCGCCAACGGGGCCGACAACATCGGTGTCTACGTCCCGGTGTTCGCCGTCAGTCGCGCCGGCGACACGGTCGCCTACGTGGTGATCTTCCTCGTGTTGGTCGCCGTCTGGTGTGGGGCGGGTCTGTGGCTGGCCCGACGGCCGCCGATCGCCCGAGCCCTGTCGCGCTGGGGGCACCTCGTGCTGCCGGTGGTACTGATCGGCATCGGTGTGGTGATCCTCGTCGAGGGCGGAGCGCTCGGCCTCTGAGCGCGTGCGCGCTCGCTCGGAGAGGAGTCAGGAACGCGCCGTGCCCTCGTCGAACGAGACGAAGCCGTCATCGGCGGTGTCCGACAACAGATCGTCGAACGACCGGCCCGGACCGATGACGCCATAGGCCTCCTGTCGCCCGTAGCCGAGATACAGCGTGCGGCGACCGGGTCCGTCTCCGGTGGGCGGTGGCGCGGCATGGAACACGTGCGGGACGTGGATCGTCACATCCCCCGGTCGGGTGTCGGCCACCACGACCGGCCACGTCGACTCGTCCACCCCGGCGCGGCGCACCGACGACTCGTGCGAACCGGCCAGCACGGCGAAGGCGCCGACGTCCGGGTTCGAGGCGGTGAGCTGCACACCGATGTGGATTCCGGGACACAGCAGTGTGTGCCCACCCAACCCGCAGTCGATGTGCCAGGGAAGATCGGTCATGCCCCCTCGCGCCCCAGGGTGCTTCAACACGGCGAACACCCCGTTGCCCCGGTCGGGATGGGGAACGAGACCGGGGATCGACGCCTCGACCAGCGCCGTCATGCGCACGTCGGCCTCGATCCACGCCATCTCCGGCGACCGTTGTGTGGTGTAGTGGATCTGGCACGGTCGATCGACGCCGTCGGCGTCCGTGGTCCACCACGTTCCCGGTGTGTCGGGCATCGACTCTCGTTCGAGTCGGCTGACCGCGGCGTCGAGCGCGGCGATCTCCTCGGCACTGAACACGTCACGCACGACGGCGAACCCAAGGGCGCGCACCTGGGCGCCGACCACCTCTACAGGATCGACACCGTGCACGAACGTGCGGGCCGCCAGTGCCGCGTCATGGTCGGTCGGGTCGTAGACGGGTCGCCCCTGATAGAGGGCGCGCAGCGCCGGCTCCCAACCGTCGAACTCGCCGTACCCGCCGCGTTCGTAGGTGATGGCTCCGGAGAGATGGACACCGGTCACGGATCGCAGTTCGTTGTGGAAATCGGCGTAGTCCGAGGCACTGTGGAAAACCACGACACAGGTGGCGTCCTCGTCGATGCCGTCGACGATCTCCACCGACGCCCCTGGCCGGAGGGTGACCGCTGCGCCGGCCACGACGAGGGCGATCGGGGCGAGACCCGACGTTCCGGCGCCCGCCGCCCCCCGTCGACAGTCGTCGACTGCGAGCCGCCGATGGGAATCGACGAAATCCACCTCGGGGAACAGCGCGGAGATATGGGCGAGGGTCATGGCGTGATCTTGTCTCGTTCTCCGCTTCGCGAGTACCGTGAGAATCTCACGCAGAAGGAGATCGCCATGGCGTCATCGTGTTGTTCGACCAGCCCCGTGGCCAAGAGCCACCTCGACCACGGACTGGGTTCCGCCCCGGCCACCGTCGAGCCGGCCCACCACGCCCGGAAGTCGTCCACCGGTGATCGCGCCGACCTGCTGGTGGTTGGGCGCATCGTCACTAATGACCCGTCGATACCGTCAGCCGAGGCCATGGCCGTGTCAGGCGGGGCGATCATGGG
>JBJTGD010000008.1:0-4187 GCA_046093735.1 Acidimicrobiia bacterium
GGGGTGGTCTCGGGCCCGAGTTGTCCGATGCGCTCGACCGTGTACCGATCACGCAGCGATGGTCGATCATGGAACGCATCAACTGGCGCAACGGATGTCACTTCTTCACGGCTTGTCGTCCCGACTGGAGGTCCTGCTCGACGCGATGGAGGGTCAGATCGAACTGCTCGACGCCCGATTCGGAGCCCCGGGCGATTGAGGACCGCGCGGCGACTCACACCGATTGGTTGGCGAGGCCGGGCAGCCCTACGGAGATGCAGTCGAGTCGCCACAACGAGTGGAACAGTGCCAGTGCGTCATCGAGATCGGTGAACTCGTGAGCGATCTCGTCGATGGTCCTCGAACCGTCCATGCGGCGGACGAGGACCATCTGTCGCTCGTCGAGGGAGATGGTCCACTCGCCACGAGCGATGCCATCAGCGCTCACGACGCATCGGTGGCGCAGGGCCGGGGTGAACTGCGCGGCGTCGGCGGATTCGAAGTCGATCAGGTAGGACGCCGGCGGTCGCTCGGGACGACAGGCCGTGAAGAAGTGACATCCGTTGCGCCAGTTGATGCGTTCCATGATCGACCATCGCTGCGTGATCGGTACACGGTCGAGCGCATCGGACAACTCGGGCCCGAGACCACCCCGTGGGTGGTACGGGGCCTTCAGGAACCAATCGTCGAACACCAGACCGGCGGATTCCACCAATGACAGGCAGTCGGCCACGGTGTAGCTGCGGTCACGGGCGTTGAGGAAGGTGTCGACGAGACCGGCGGCATGATCAAGGTCGCCGGCAATGGACAGATATCCCCGAAGTGGATGGTCGGCGGGAAGGGCTCGGATCGTCGCCGTGACCACCGCCAGTGAATCCTCGGTCTGCTCGAGGCCGAGGTTGCGGAAGCAGTCCTGCAGCATCTCGACCCCCACTCGTCCGTATCTCGCGTAGAGCATCACCCCCAGCACGCCATCGGAGCGCAGGCACCGGCCGAGTGCGTCCATCCCGCGCTGTGGCTCGGCCAGGTGATGTAGCACCCCGGTGCAGATGACGAGGTCGAATCGACGACCCAGCTCGTCGACTCGTTCGACGGGCAACCGATGCAGCTCGAGATTGCCAAGTGAATGTTTCCGTGCCAGTCGTCGTTGATGGTCGAGCGAGGCGTCGCTGACGTCGATGCCGGTGACCTGCGCCCGAGGGTTGGTGTGCGCGATGACGGCGGCCTGATTGGCGCCACATCCGGCGACGAGGATCTCGAGATCGTCGCGGGCCGCCCGATCGGGCCACAGCATCGGCTGGGCGTGACTCGGATCGAACCACTCCCAGTGGTCGTCCAGCCACATGTCGAGGTCGGAGATCGGCTCCGGGTACACCCATCGCCGGTACTGCCGGGCGATGTCGTCGCCGAGCGGGCCGTCGAGCTGGGTGTCGTGGGGAACCGAGCCGGGCACAGGCCGGAGCGTACCGATGTCCTCCCCGGCGGCGGGGACGCCGCCCCGACTGGCCCGAACCGGCTCCCGGGGTGGGATACTCCTGGGGACGAAAGGAGCGAGGTGGCCGGATCCAGTGTCGTGCCGGAGGTTGTGAGGGACCTGTGGGACCTGTTGGTGGCCTACACGCGCCAGGAGACCATCGAGCCGCTGCGCAATGTCGGTCGATTCCTCTTCTACGGGGTGGGCGGCATGCTGGTCATCACCACCGGCGTCTTCCTCCTGTGCATGTCGGCGCTGCGCGCACTCCAGACCCAGACCAACGGTGTCTTCGACGGGTTCTGGTCCTGGGTCCCGTACCTGATCGTGGCTCTCGCGGTCGGCGGACTCGTCGTCCTCGCTTTCTCCCGCATCGGACGGGGTGGCGTCGGGGGTGAACGGCGATGACGGCCGGCCGGATCACCCGTGAACACATCGAGGCCGGATTCCGGGACATCCAGCGCGAGGTCGAGAGCGTCGAGGACGAGACCCGTTCCTACGTCGGCCTGGCCGTGGCGGCGGTGGCGGTCGGTGTGGTGGGGGTCGCCTTCGCTCTCGGCCGTCGACGTGGCCGCAAGCGCCGGACGATCGTGGAGATCCGCCGGGTATGAACGTGTTGCAGATGCTGCGGCGGCGGTCGCTCCGGCGCGGAGTGCTGGAAGGCAACCGCGCCTGGCTGCTCCTCGGCGGCGCGGTCTGGGGTCTGCGGGCGCTCCAGTTGGCCCTGCGCTCTGCACCCGAGCGGGTGTTCGTCGGCGACCTTCGACCGGGCGAATCGATCCTGGTGTCCAGCCGACCGGCTCCGCTCTCCGGTCGTCGTCGGCGTCGGGCCCGACGGGCCGAGCGCAAGGCAACTCGACGGGCGCGCCGTCGGTGACGGTGAAGGTTCGTCTGCACAGCCCCAAGCGCGAGATCGAGATCGCCGGACCGATCACGATCGTCAACCTGTTGGCGAAGGTGGGTCTCCATCGCGACGCGGTTCTGGTCATCCGCGACGGCGAACTCGTTCCCGGCGATGCCACGCTGGCCGACGGGGACTCGGTCGAGGTTCGTCCAGTGATCTCGGGGGGCTCGGCATGAAGTGCACGGTGTGTCGGGGGCCGGCCGTGATCGACATCCGTCGTCACAACTCGAACTTCTGCACCGATCACTTCGTCGAACATTGTCGGCGCCAGGTACGTCGAGCGATCGACGACTTCGAGATGCTCGGCCCGGGTGATCGTGTCCTCGTCGCCGTCTCGGGAGGCAAGGACTCGTTGGCCCTGTGGGAGCTGTTGGTCGACCTCGGCTACGACGTCGACGGGTTCGTCATCGGTTTGGGGATCGACGACTACAGCGCGCAGTCGACCGATCATGCTCGCCGGTTCGCCCACTCGCGTTCGCTTCGTCTCCTCGAGGTCGACCTGCCCAGTGACTACGGATTCGACATCCCGTCGGGAGCGAAGGCCGCACGGCGCGTCCCGTGCTCGGCGTGCGGCCTCTCCAAGCGTCATCTCTTCGATCGCGCCGCCATCGATGGCGGCTACGACGTCGTCGCCACCGGCCACAACCTCGATGATGAAGCCGCGGTTCTGCTGGGCAACACACTGCACTGGCAGACGGACTACCTCGGCCGGCAGTCACCGGTTCTCCCGGCCCGCGCCGGGTTCCCCCGGAAGGTGAAACCGCTCGTCCGATTGTCCGAGCGGGAGACCGCGGCCTACTGCGTCGTGCGGTCCATCGACTACATCGTCGACGAGTGCCCCATGGCGGCCGGGAACCGACATCTCGGCTACAAGGCGGCGCTCGATCAGATCGAGGCCCAGTCACCCGGCGCGAAGCACTCCTTCTCCTTCGGTTTCCTCGAACGGGCGCTGGCCCAGTTCGAACCGCTGGCCGCTGCGGAACGCACCGGTCTCGAGGCCTGTTCATCCTGTGGAGCTCCGACGACGGCAGTGGAGTGTGCCTTCTGCCGCCTCGTCGAGCGGGCGGGTGGACGACGGCCGGTGCCGGTCATGCTGAACCGACGTCGGAACGGTGGCGAATGAGTCGGCCCTTCGCCGCCGGTGAGCGCGTCCTGCTCATCGATCCGAAACGACGTCGCTACCTCGTCACCCTCAAGGAGGGCGGTGAGTTCCATTCGCACTCCGGATTCGTCCCCCACGATGCGATCATCGGAGGGGCGGAGGGGGGTGTGTACCCGTCGACCCGTAACGTCGCCTATCTCGCCGTCCGACCGACTCTCTCGGACTTCGTACTGAAGATGCCCCGCGGCGCGCAGGTGATCTACCCGAAGGATCTCGGCCCGATCCTCATGCTGGCCGACATCCACCCGGGTGTGCGCGTGTTCGAGAGCGGAATCGGCTCCGGTGCGCTGTCGATGGCCATGTTGCGCGACGGTGGCGACATCATCGGCTACGAGTTGCGCGAGGACTTCGCCGAGCGGGCGGTGGCCAACGTGACCTCGGTCCTCGGGCCCGAGGCATTGGAGCGCTACCGCATAGAGATCCGCAGCTCCTATGTCGGCATCGACGCCACGGATCTCGACCGGGTCGTCCTCGATCTACCGGAGCCATGGCAGGTGGTCCCGCACGCGGCTCGGTCGCTGCACCCGGGCGGGATCCTGCTGGCCTACACACCGAGCATCGTCCAGGTCATGACGCTCCACGAGGCATTGAACGCCAACGGGTTCGACATCCCCGAGACCGTCGAGGTGCTCAACCGCACCTGGCACGTCGACGGCGTGGCCGTCCGACCC
>JBJTGD010000009.1:0-5260 GCA_046093735.1 Acidimicrobiia bacterium
CGATCTCCTCGGTGACCGTCGTCGACCGTTCCACGGTGACGGTCACCATGTACACACCGTGGTCGACGTTCCCGGAGGTTCTCACCACCCGGGTGGGAACCATCGCGGCGCCCCTGACCCTGGCGGGCTTCTCCAACGGCCCGATCGGGACCGGACCGTTCACCTACACCCGCACCGAATCCGATGGCACCGTGGTCGTCGCCGCCAATCGTTCCTATTGGCGCAAGGGTCTGCCCCGACTCGACGAGGTGCGCTTCGTTCCCATCGCCGATGCGGCCGAGCGGGTCGACGCCGTGCTCGCCGGTCGGGTGCAGATGGTGGCCGTCGACGAACCGCGCCAACTGTCGCGACTCGATGCGCTGCCCAATCGGGACGCCACCATCGTCGTGCACGAGGATCGCAACGCGGAGCGTCCGAAGGTGAACATCGCGCTGGAGACGGGGCGTGCTCCCTTCGATCGCGTCTCGGCGCGTCGGGCCGTCACGCTGGCCACCGATCGCGCCGAGATCCTGGCCAAGGCCTTCGACGGGCAGGGCACGATCGCGCGCGGCATGGTCAGCGACACCTCGCCATGGTTCACCGACCAGACCAGTGGCACGCGCGACCTCGAGCGGGCCCGTCGTCTGGTGGAGGAGTACACGGCCGAGACCGGTCTGCCCCTCACCTTCCGTCTGCTGGTGCCGCCCGATACGACGTTGCAGCGCGTGGCGTCGCTGTGGCGTCTGCAGCTCTCCCAAGCCGGCATCGAGGTGGCGATCGAGCAGGTCGAGGCGGCCTCCGTCGACCTCGTCGGTGCCACCGGTCAGTTCCAGGCGTTGCTGCAGGTGGGCTTCAGTGCGGCTCATCCCGATGCCTACTTCCCGCTGTTCCGGGGCATCGCGGCCGAACAGTCACTCGTCAGCACCAACGTCACCCGCTACATCAACCCACTGGTGACCAAGGCGTTCATCGACGCACGGTCCACACTGGATTCGGCCCGTCAGGTCGACGACTACCGCATCGTGCAGGAGCAGGTGCTGGTCGACGTGCCCTACGTGTTCCTGGTGCAGATCCGGCAGGTCGTGGTCACGTCACCGGCCGTGCGTGATGTCATGTCGTGGCGATCGGCGACCGGTGCGTCAGGACTCGGACTCGACGACGCCACGGTGTCGCTGGCGCAGGTGCGGATCGCTCGCTGACGCGTCGGCGAGCAGGCGCCGGCGTTCCAGCGGTTGGTTGACTCAGCCGCCCAGCGGTGACCCGGCGAACGGCGAGGGATCGCCCATGGCCGGGATCTCGGGCACCGACCAGTCGAGGCGGGCCGACAGGTTGGTCGCCACCTCTTTCCACGCCGCCGGATCCCATCCCTCGGCAGCGGCCTCCCCCGCACAGGCCTGGTTGATGTGCACGAAGGCGGGCAGGGTGGTCAGGCCGAGGGCCCGGGCGGCGCTGCGGTCGGGATCGGCGAAGACGAGGAACTCGTCGGTCAGCGGCCCCATGTAGGTGCGCACATGATCGGCCGGAGCGGTCACCAGGAACGCCGTGCGCACATCGGCCGGTGCGTAGACGCGCAGGACCCGCGTGGCCGTCGCCATGATCCAGGAACTCTCCAGCGAGTACGGATCGAGCACGACGAGTCCGAGGTGGAACGTCGTCGTCCACGCCGACAGCGGTCGAGCCGCTCCCGTCAGGGGGGAGAGCGTCACGGAGGCGTTCACATCGGTGGTCACGGGCACTCAAGATAGTGCGACTACCGTTGGATCACGGGCGAGCAGCCCGTCCCCTGAGATCGGAGTCCTCATGACCGTGTTCGCCGCTGTGGATTCGACCGGCTACAAGATCGTGCTCGTCCTGCACCTGGTGACCGCCGTGGTGGCGTTCGCCCCGGCGTTCATGGCCTTCGCCGTCTCTCGGGCCGCAGTCACCGACAAGGGCGCAGCCGAGCCGCTGGTCGCCGGCGTGCAACGCCTCGCCATCCCCGCCATGGTCCTCACCGGCATCCTCGGCTTCGGCCTCGCCGGGATGAGCGACAAACTCTACAAGGTCTCCCAGACATGGTTGTCGGTGTCCGCCGTGTGCTGGGTGGCCCTCGTCGTGGTGGCTCTGCTCATGGTGCGGCCCGCGGCCAAAGCGCTGGCCGCCGGGGTCGAGGGGGCCCGCCAGAAGTTGATGGCCGGTGTAGGCATCACCCATCTGCTGTTCCTCGTCACCATCGTCATGATGGTGTTCAAGCCCGGCGCGCCCTGAGGACCGCTCCGCTGGCCGTCGATAGGGTGCAGTGGTGCACCCCGTCGAGCGACTCCGCTACGTCGCCCGGGCCACCGGGTATCCCCAGGACGTCGTCCTCGGTGAGACCGCCCGCGCCCTCGCCTCCTACGCATCCGATCCCCAAGGACTGATCACCGCCTGTCGGCGCATGGTGCAGCGCCAACCCGGTTCGGCCCCTCTGGTATGGCTGTGCGCTCGTGTCGTGTGTGCCGGTGACGCCCGGGCCGAGATACGTGCCGCCATGGACGAGTTCGAGGCCGACCGCACGGCCGTCGAACTGGCCCATGCCCTGCCCGACGAATCCTCGGTGGTGGTGCTGGGCTGGCCCGAGACGATCTCCATCGCCCTGCCCCGACGCGGTGACGTCGAGGTGCTCGTTGTCGACGTGCATCGCGAGGGCGGGGGACTGGTGATGCGACTGGTCGACGCCGACGTCGATGCCGTCGATGTTCCCGTGGCCGGACTCGGTGCGGCCGTGGCCACCGCCGACCTCGTGCTGCTGGAGGCCACCGCCCTCGGGCCCTCGGCCTTCCTCGGCGTGTCCGGTTCGCTGGCCGCCGCGGCGGTGGCCCGTCATCACGGGGTGCCCGTGTGGGTGGTGGCCGGTGTGGGCCGCTTGTTGCCCGAGCGCATGTGGCAACCGGTGTGCGAACGCGCCCTGCCCGGTGATCCCTGGGATGCCGACGACGAGGTGGTGCCGCTGTCACTCGTCGATCGCATCGTCGGCCCCACCGGACCTCTCGAGGTGGCCGCCGCCCTGCGCCGCACCGACTGTCCGGTGGCCACCGAGCTGTTCAAGGGCGACGTGATCTGAGATGGAGCAGCCATCGATCGTCGAGCAGTACCTCCTCCTCGGTCTGCGCCTCGGTCGACACGTCGACGGATTCGTCGATGCGTACTTCGGACCCGAATCTCTCGCCGCCACCGTCGCCGCCGAACCGCCGATGGCCCCCGGCGCGCTGGTGGCCGCCGCCGATGGGCTGTTGCGTGATCTCGATGACGGGGTCGACGCCGATCGCGTGGAGGCCGGACGTCGGCGATGGCTGCGGGCCCAGACCGCGGGGCTGCGCACCTCGGCCTCGATCCTCGCCGGTGAACCCATCGCCTACGCCGACGAGGTCGAGCGCTGCTACGGCGTGCGCCCGCGAGTGCGCGACACCGACGAGTTCGCCGAGGCCCACCGTCGCCTCGCCGCCGTGCTGCCCGGTGACGGTCCGGTGCGCGATCGGCTCGTGGCTTGGCGCGAGTCGACGGCCATTCCCGTCGATCGCCTCGACGGTGTGCTGCGGTCGATCGCCGAGGACTTCCGGGCGCGCACCGACCGGCAGTTCGGCCTGCCCGAGGGCGAGCACGTGGAATGGGAACTGGCCACCGACCAGCCGTGGTCGGGGTTCAACTACTACGCGGGTGGACTGCGCAGTCGCGTGGCCATCAACGTCGATCTCCCCGTGCTGGCCACCTCCATCGGACACCTCGTCGCCCACGAGGCCTATCCCGGCCATCACACCGAGCACACACGCAAGGAGGCCGGCCTCGTGCGCGCCCGGGGGTGGATGGAGGAGACGATCTTCTGCGTCGGCACGCCGCAGTGCCTCGTGGCCGAGGGACTGGCCGACACCGCGCTGTCGGTGGTGGCCGGCGACGAGGCCGACGAGGTCGTGGCCGACCCTCTGCGCGCCGCCGGACTGGACTACGACGCCGGACTGGCCACCGAAGTCAGGGGCGCGACGACGTCGCTGGAGGGTGTGCGGGGCAATGCAGCGTGGATGCTCCACGCCGAGGGACGCAGCACCGACGAGGTCGTGGACTTCCTCGAGCGGTGGGGGCTCCTACCCCGCAACCGGGCCGAGAAGTCGATCCAGTTCCTGACCTCGCCCACCTGGCGGGCCTACGTCACCTGCTACGTCGAGGGGCATCCGTTGTGTCGGGACTGGGTGGCCGGCGATCCCGCCCGGTTCGAGGTGCTCCTCACCGAACAGATGCTGCCCGCCGACCTGATGGTCTGACGACGCAGAGCCCTCGACGCCGACGCTGTTCTCAGGCGCGGCTTCGGACATGGCTCCGGGCAGGGGTGTCGGGAACGGTCGCCACTAGATTCGCAGGATGCGCAATCCCAAGGACTTCTTCCGTCCGCTCGCCGTCGGCGCCCCCGAGCCGCTCCGCGAGATCCCGGTGCGGCCGTCGCGGGTCATTCACTTCTTCCCGCCGGCCAACGAGAAGATGGTGGCCAAGCTCCCGGCGATCATCCCCACCGTCGACATCATCCTCGGCAACCTCGAGGATGCCGTGCCCGACTCCGAGAAGGAAGCGGCCCGGGCCGGACTGGTGAAGGTCGGCCAGGAGAACGACTTCGGCGCCACCCAGTTCTGGACCCGCGTCAACTCGCTCGACTCGCCGTGGTGTCTCGACGACCTCACCACGCTGGTCACCGAGATCGGCGACAAGCTCGACGTGATCATGATTCCCAAGGTCGAGGGACCCGAGGACATCCACTACGTCGATCGTCTCCTCGCCCAGCTCGAGGCCAAGGCCCGTCTGACCCGACCGCTCATGGTGCACGCCATCCTCGAGACGGCCCGCGGGGTGGCCAACGTCGAGGAGATCTGCGCCGCCAGCCCGCGCATGCAGGGACTGTCGCTCGGTCCGGCCGATCTCGCCGCCAACCGACGCATGAAGACCACACGCGTCGGCGGTGGGCATCCGGGCTACCTGGTGCGTACCGATCCCGTCGACGGCGACATCGCCGGGGATCGACCGGTGTTCCAGCAGGACCTGTGGCACTACACCATCGCCCGCATGGTCGACGCCTGTGTGGCCAACGGCATCCTCCCGTTCTACGGACCGTTCGGCGACATCGCCGACACCGTCGCCTGCGAGGACCAGTTCCGCAACGCGTTCCTCCTCGGTTGTGTGGGCGCATGGAGTCTGCATCCGGTGCAGATCGACATCGCCAAGCGGGTGTTCTCGCCCGACCCGGCCGATGTAGCGCACGCCCAGGAGGTCATCGAGGCCA
>JBJTGD010000010.1:0-2324 GCA_046093735.1 Acidimicrobiia bacterium
TCCGGTGACGTCGGCGAGGGTGGCCAACCGGTAGGCCTCGGCCTCCATCCACGACTGGGCCACGTCGTCGCGCACCGCGGCGATGCGTTCGGGATGATCGCCGGTCGACGCCTGTCGCCGGTAGAGGTCGATGAGCCGATCGGCGGCGGCGCAGAACCGGCCCGGTGAACGCAGTGTGAGTCCCCGCTCCGACGATGTCGTGGCCATGGCCACACCCCAACCCTCGTTCACGCCACCGAGCACGAGGTTGTCGCCCACGAACACGTCATCGAAGAACACCTCGGCGAACCCCTCGTCGCCATCGAGACGCTCGACGCCGCGCACGGTGACCCCCGGCGCGTCGAGCGGCACCATCAGATACGTCATCCCACTGTGACGGGCAGCGTCGGGATCGGTGCGGAACAGACCGAACAACCCGTTGCAGAAGGCACCGCGGGTGGTCCACGTCTTCTGACCATGTATGACCCATCCGCGGCGCTCGTCATCACGGGCGGCGCGGCTCTTGATGCCGGCCAGATCGGAGCCGGCGTCGGGCTCCGACCATCCCTGGCACCACAGGTCCTCGGCTGCGGCCATGCGCGGCAGGAAGTGCGCCTTCTGCTCGTCGGTGCCGAACTCGAACAGCGTGGGGGCCAGCAGGAAGATGCCGTTCTGGGTGACCCGCTGCGGTCCCCCGGCCCGGTAGTACTCCTCCTCGAAGATCAACCACTCCCACAGCGAGGCGCCGCGGCCGCCGTACTCGGTGGGCCAGGACACGACGGCCCATCGGGCCTCGAACAACTTCTTCTCCCACTCCAGATGCAGGGCGAAGCCCTCGCGTGTGTCACCCGAGGGCAGGCCGACGGGCACATTGGCCTCGAGCCAGGCCCGTGCCTCGGCCCGGAACTCCTCCTCGGCCGGCGTGAAGGTCAGGTCCATGGATGCTCCGAGGTCGAGAGGCGATGGGGAACGACGTGGATGGTACGCCCCCATCTGACGAACCGTCAGGTCCGGAACGGCCGGTGACCCCATCGGGGAGTGGCATCGGCCACAACCTGACGGGTCGTCAGGGTCTCCCGTACACTCGTCCCGACGACGGGAGCTCCGCCCCCGTCCGGACACCGAGGAGCGCCATGACGATCACTGCCGACAACCCCGCCGCCACCGACACCCTGCGCCCGATCCCGCGCATCGTGAGCGTCGACGATCACGTGATCGAACCGGCGGATCTGTGGACCAAGCGGCTCCCGGCCAAGTACCAGGACATCGGGCCGCGTCTCGAGCGCCTGCGCGTCGCCAACCTCCGCTTCGACGGCATGAACTATTCGTTCGACGTCGTCGACTCGAACTCGTCGGAGGGCAAGGTCGCCGACTTCTGGTGCTACGAGGACATCCGCGTGCCGATGCGCCGCATCATCACCGCCGTGGGCTTCCCCACCGAGGAGCGCACCATGCTGCCGGTGACCTACGAGGAGATGCGGAAGGGCTGCTGGGACCAGGCGGCGCGCATCGCCGACATGGACGCCAACCACACCGAGGCGTCGCTGTGCTTCCCCACGTTCCCCCGGTTCTGCGGTCAGACCTTCAACGAGGCCAAGGACAAGGAACTGGCGCTGCTGTGCGTGCAGGCCTACAACGACTTCCAGGTGGAGGAGTGGGGCGCCGGCATCGGCAAGGACCGACTCATCCCACTGATCATCGTGCCGTTGTGGGATGCCGAGCTGGCCGCCGCCGAGGTGCGCCGCAATGCCGAGCGCGGCGTGCATGCGGTGTGCTTCAGCGAGGTGCCGCACTTCCTCGGTCTGCCCACCATCCACTCGGGCTACTGGGAGCCGTTCTTCCAGGCGTGCAACGAGACCGAGACGGTGATCATCATGCTCATCGGTTCGTCGTCGACCATGCCGGCCACCTCGCCCGATGCGCCGGCCGCCGTGCAGGCCACCCTGTCGTTCAACAACGGCATGGCCTCGATGGCCGACTGGATCTTCTCGGGCATCCTCCCCCGCTACCCCGACCTCAAGCTGGCCTACTCCGAGGCACAGATGGGTTGGATCCCCTACGCCCTCGAGCGCGCCCACAACGTGTGGAAGGAGTTCCGGGGCTGGGCCTTCGATCCGGAGATCGTGACCGAGCCGCCCGAGTACTACTTCCGTCGTCAGGTGTACGCCTGCTTCTTCCGCGACGACTTCGGCCTGAAGAACATCGAGGACATCGGCGTCGACAACATCGTGTTCGAGACGGACTACCCGCACTCGGACTCGACGTGGCCGGACACCGAGCAGTTCGTGCGCGACATGGCCGTCGACCTCGATGACGAGACGCTCTACAAGATCGTGCGGGGCAAC
>JBJTGD010000011.1:0-2163 GCA_046093735.1 Acidimicrobiia bacterium
CTTCTTCACCGTCGAGGTCGATCGACGTGATCCGTCGACCGTCCGACGGACGGAGCACCACGGCGACGGCGACGGCGACGGGCGCGGCGTGCACCACGGTGGTGGCCATCGTCTCGGCCAGCTGTGCCCGTTCGGCGGGACCGAGCGCCGATGCCAGACGAGCCTTCGCGTCGACGAACGCCTTGACCGGGATGAGCACGGCGGTGTCGGGCGCGACCACGTCGGGAGTGTAGGGCGACCGCCGGTACCGACCTCGGGGCGAAGGTGGGCGGTGGGTGGCTGGAGGTGGGCCGGAGGAGTGGGCGATGACCGGAACTAGCGTCGCGTCGATGGCATCAGAGGTCCGTCGGGTCACCGACCGTTCGATCACCGTTGCGGCACTGGCCACGGGTGGAGCGGTCGAGTTGGATCGACACGGAGTGGTGCGATCCGGATCGGCGCCATGGACGCTCGACTGGGCCGCCGGTGCGGCCGACGGTTGGCATCTCGCGTCGGCCGATGTCGCAGTGCGTCAGTGGTTGGTGGAGGACACGCCGGTGGTGGTGTCGGCGTTGCGCGTCCCCGACGGGGCGATCGAGCAACGCTGTTGGGCCAGCGTCGCGGCCGGTCGACCCTTCGCCCTCGTCGAGTTGCACAACGCCGCGCCCGTCGCCGTCGCCGTCGCCGTGGTGCTCCGTCCGTCGGACGGTCGACGGATCACGTCGATCGACCTCGACGGTGAAGAAGTCCGCGTCGATGGCCGCCGGACGCTGTGGGTCACTCGTCAACCGTCGCGTTCGACGACGGGCACCACCGCCCGGGTCCTCGATGCCGTCACGGCGGGAACCGCCGAGGGCGCGTGGCCGATCGGCGGAGTGCGCTCGGTCGATGGCGATGTGGCGGCCGCATTCGTGTTCCCACTGCCCCACACGGCGACGCTGCGGATGGCACTCGCCCTCGATGACGTACCCGATGGTGTGTCGGTCGACGTGGCCTCGATGGTGACGTCGGACGTCGTGGTCTCGGGATGGCGGACCCAGACGGCGGGTGCCCCTCGCATCGACCTTCCCGAACGCGACGCCGCCTCGGCGGTCGATGCCGCACGACGTCACCTGTTGGTCCATGCCGGCTTGTGCCTGCGCGCGGGGATCGGTGACGACGATGCCGGACTGGCCGCCGAGATGGCGGTGGCCCTCGACGAACACGGCCTGCACGTCACGGCGCGAGATCTCCTTCTCGGTGCGCTCGCCACCCGGCGCAGCGATGGTTCCTTCGGTGGCGGCGACACGGCTACCACGGCACGCGTTCTCGTCGCGCTGGATCGCCATCGACGACTGGTCGATGATGGCGCCGTCGGTGTCGAGATCGCATCGATGATGGCCGCCGGCGCCGGTCTGTTGTATCGACGTCTGGTCGGGCCGCGCTGGCGGCGGTGCATGTCGCGGTTCGGTCGCGGTCGGGCTCGCGCCGGTGGTGGAGATGAAGGGCGCGACGTCGGTCAGGTGGCAAGTGCACTGGAGGCGACAGCGGCCACCCTTCGCGCGCTCGGTCAATCCGATGCCGCCGCAATGGTCGCGGAGCGCGCCGCAGCGGTGCACCGCACCCACACGCTCCGAGCCGACGAGCGGACCGATGCCATTGCGGCGCTGCGCAGTCGACTGGCGGAGGGGTCTCCGTGCTGGACCTGGCCATCAGCGACGCAGGGTGACGACCCATGGCGCACCGTCGAGTTCCTGCGCTCGGTGCGGTCCCTGCTGGTCGACGACGACGGTGTCGGTCTCGATCTGCTGCCGTTGGACATCGACGAGTGGTTCGGCAGCCCGCTCGCCGTCCACGACCTCCCCACGGCCCACGGCCGCCTCTCGTTCGCCCTGCGCTGGCACGGGGCCCGGCCCGCGCTGTTGTGGGACCTCGCCCCCCGGGTCGACGACGTGGCCGTGCGCGTCGCAGCCCCGACCCTCGATCCGACATGGGCGGCGACCGAGCCTCGCTCCGAGGCACTGCTGGCCGAACCTCGCCACGAACACCGGTCGTTCACCTGACCCTCGGGGCCGGATCGGCTCGGACGGGAGCACGGACGGGAGCCCCGCGCAGGGATCCGCCGTCACCTACTCGCATGTGACCGCATTCACCTCTACGGTCTGCCCACCACCCGGGAGAGCAGCGCCGGATCCGGATCCGGCG
>JBJTGD010000012.1:0-4064 GCA_046093735.1 Acidimicrobiia bacterium
CACCGACACCGTGCCCGCCGCCGAGGGGCTGGTGACACGACTCGACGGCGACCGACTCCACGGCGTGGGCGCCGCCGACATGAAGGGCGGGCTGGCCGTGATGTGCGACCTCGCTGCCCGTCTGGTCGAACCGGTGGTCGACATCACCTACGTCCTCTACGCCCGTGAGGAGGTGGCGATGGCCGAGAGCGGGTTGGGTGAACTGTTCTCGGTGCGTCCCGACCTCCTCGTCGGCGATGTGGCCATCCTCGGTGAACCCACCGACGCCCGGATCGAGGCCGGGTGTCAGGGCACGCTCCGGGCCCGCATCGTGCTGCACGGCACCCGGGCCCACACCGCTCGTCCCTGGATGGGCCGCAATGCCGTGCACCGACTGTCCGGTGTGCTGTCCGAGCTCGACCGCTACACGGCGCGCGTCGTCACCATCGACGGATGCACGTTCCGCGAGGCGCTGCAGGCGGTGGCCGTGGAAGGTGGCGTGGCCGGCAACGTGGTGCCCGACCGGGCCACCGTCACGGTCAATTTCCGGTTCGCCCCCGACCGTTTGATCGAGGAGGCCGAGGCCCACGTGCGGGCGCTGGTGGCCCCGCACCTCGAGCAGGGCGATGTCGTCGAGGTGGTCGATGTGGCGCCCGCCGCTGCGCCCGGGCTCACCCATCCGTTGTTGGCCGACCTCGTGGCTCGCAGTGGTGGGGAGGTGGAGGCCAAGTTGGGATGGACCGATGTGGCCCGCTTCGCCGCCCATGGTGTGCCGGCGGTGAACTTCGGTCCGGGTGACGCCACCATCGCGCATACGTCGGGGGAGTACCTGGATCGCGCGCCGCTCGAGCGCGTCCATTCCGTGTTGTGGGGGCTGCTGACCGGGAGTTGAACCCGGCCGCTCCGTGCGTGCGGCTCAGAGCTTGCGAAGCACCGTCACGACGCGGCCGTAGATGGCGACCTCGGAGGCGTGGAACTCCATGGGGGTCAGACGTTCGTTGGCCGGGGTCAGCACCACGGTGTCGCCGGTGCGCGACCAGGTCTTGACCGTGGCCTCGTCGCCGGGGATGCCGGCCACCACGATGTCGCCCTTCGAGATGTGGGCGCCGGCCCGGGCCACGATGAAGTCACCGTCGAAGATCCCGGCATCGATCATCGAGTCGCCCCGCACCCGCAGCATGAACAGGTCGCCGTCGCCGCACAGGTCGGTGGGGACGGGGACGATCTCGGTGACGTTCTCCTCGGCCAGCACGTCGGTGCCGGCGGCCACGTCGCCCACCAGCGGCACGTGGCGGAAGGGGCGACGTTCACCCGAGGCACCCGAGTTGGGGTCGTAGCGGACCTCCATGGCCCGCGGCTTGGTGGGATCACGGCGCAGGTAGCCCAGCTCGTTCAGCCGGTTGAGGTGGTTCTGGACGCTGGAGGGGGAGGTGAGTCCCACGGCAGCGCCGATCTCCCGCACCGACGGCGGGTAGCCCCGCTCGGACAGGTGCCGGTCGATCACGTCGAGGATCTGCTGCTGGCGGGGGGTCAGGCGGTCGGTGCGCACGGGGTCTCCTCGTGGTCGAACTTGTGTTCACCCTAGTCCTCCTCGACCCCGGGGGCAAACACCCGTTCGATCGAGCTCTTGACATCGAACGGGTGTTCGTGTTCGATGGTGTCGAACGGGCGTTCGACCTCCTGGCCGGATCCCATGCCGGCACCGGCGTCCGTGGCTGTCACACCCCCTCGGGAGACTGTTCCCATGACTGCGATCCAGACCACTGCTCCTCACATGACCGCTCTCTGCGACACTTCGATTCCGGCCCGTGCGCCGTGGAACCGGCCCGGCGCCTTCGAGCCCCGGCCCCGGCACCTGCGCCTGGTGACCGAGGCCGAGCCGGCCCGGCGGACTGAACCGACCGATCGGCCCGCCCCGAGTCGCCGACTGCGCGGGCTGGCCCTCGGGCTCGGGCTGGCCGTGCTGGTGGCCCTGGCCTCGCTGGGGATCCTCGCCTTCCTCGGTGCCGACGCTGCTGCTTCCACGCCGGCGTCGTCCACCGGTGCCACCGCCGCCGCGGTGGCCGAACCCTCGGCGCCCCGTTGGGTCGTCGTGCAGTCCGGTGACTCGTTGTGGACGGTGGCCCGTCGACTGCAACCCTCGGGCGATGTGCGGGCCCTCGTCGATCGACTGGCGGCGCGCGTCGGTGCGTCGATCGTCGTCGGTCAGCGCATCGACGTCACCGGCCTCGTCGACTGACGACCGTGATCCGACACATGTGGGCGGTAGGTTCTGCCCGTGCGGTGTCCGTCCTGTGCCACCCTCGACGACAAGGTCGTCGATTCCCGTCAGTCCGACGACGGGTCGGCCATCCGGCGACGGCGCGAATGTCTGTCCTGCGGCGCGCGGTTCACCACCTTCGAGCGTCTCGAGCAGGTGCCGCTGGTCGTGCTCAAGCGTTCGGGGGAGCGGATGCCCTTCGATCGGGAGCGGATCGTGCGGGGGATCGCCGCCGCGGCCAAGGGCCGTCCCATCGACGACGAGGACATCGAGGCGATGGCCACCTCGATCACCGAGGAACTGCGCGACGAGGGTCCGGAATTGACCACCGAGCGCATCGGTCTGTGCGTGCTCGAGCGTCTACGCGACGCCGACCAGGTGGCCTACATGCGATTCGCCAGCGTCTACAAGGATTTCGACGACGCGTCGGACTTCCAGCGCGAGATCACCCTGTTGTCGAAGTCGACCGAACCCAAGCGTCACGACGCCCGCACGTAGCGGGCCAACAGCACGCCATCTTCGTCGGTGAACAGACGAGCCAGTCGGAACTCGCGCACCACCCCGGGGGGAGTGCCGGCGCTGCCGCGCAATTCCGAGCCGGTGGCGGCCACCGGCGCGATCGTCTGACACCACTCGTCCACCAGATCGTCACCCAGCAGTCGGGCGTTGAGGGTGGGGCCGCCCTCGCACAACACCGTCTCCACCCCGATCGACGACAACTGTTCCATCGCTGCGGGCAGATCGACGTCGTCGTCACCGACCACCAGCACATCGGCGACTTCGGCGATGCGTCGACGCACATCGTTCGGCGCGCGCTCGCAGGTGAGCACGATCGGTCGGTGCGACGTATCGGAGAACAACCGCGCCGCGGGATCGAGACGCAACGACGCGGTGACCACCACCAGTCGCGGTCGTTCGCTCTGTCCACGAGCGAGTCGTCGGGCCCGCCCCTCCTCGCTCACCACCACCGGTCCGTAGTCCTCGGTGCGCACGGTGCCGGCGCCGGCCAGGATCACGTCGGGCAGCTCGCGCAGGGCCCGGAACATGGCCAGGTCCGAGGGACCGCCCAGACCACCGGACCGTCCCTCCACGGTGATGGCCCCGTCGATGCTGGCCACCATGTTGAGTGCCACCCACGGGCGCCGGTCGGGCGCCGGTCGGACCTCGGCCGCCACCAGCCCGGGCAGCGACGCCGGGTCGAGATCCACAGGCGGATCGGGCAACAGACGGCGCATCGGCCCACCCTAGGAGAGTGGACGGTGGACATCCCTGTGGACCGCTGTGGATCACGGGGCGTCTTTTCCCCATCCATCCACCGGTCATCCACCGGTCATCCACCGTCGATCCACCGTGAATCCACATGGTTGTTCCCCTTCCAACCCACAGGGCACCACCCCTACCGTTCGGCCCGGGTGCAGTGCCGTGGCGCGGACACCGGACGGTGGTTCCACCGTTCCGGGATCTGGGTCCCGGAACGGGTCCTTGGGCGGGTCGTGATCCGCCCTACCTGGGGTCCGCGTCACGGTGCACCCTCCAGCTCCCGGCCGGTCCGGTCGACCTTCGGGTCGGGATCGGCGGGTCCCGACCCAACGGGGAAGGGCCGTCCCGACGATCGTTGACACCGATGGAATTACTCTGCTGTAATTCCCCGACATCTTGTGGCCCGGGCACGCAGGGGGGCTCCAGGAGCACAACTTCTTGTGTTTTGCCTCCCCGGAGGTCGGCGGTTCGGCGGACAGCGGTCCGGCGGTCCGCCCTCGCCGGGGAGTCGGTACCGCCACCGGTCGACCCGGGCTCCTCGCCCGGGGCGTCGGCCCCACGCAGC
>JBJTGD010000013.1:0-7823 GCA_046093735.1 Acidimicrobiia bacterium
CCTGGATGTGGCTCATGTCGAAGCACTCGATGCGCAGCGGCGCCTCAGGCAGTTCGAGGCGTGCCTGCAGATCGTTGAGGGCGCGGGCACGACTGTTGTGATCAGCGGCTCGCTTGAGCCGATGACGGGCGAACTCCTCACGCGCGTTGTGCGTCACCGTGTCGAGCAGTTCACGCTTGGGTCCGCGCTGCGGGACACGGACCGAGACCCGCGAACCACGCTCGCTCTCGAGCCACTCCTCGTACAACGACACGTTGGCCGAGTCGTGCGGGACCAGCACCTGCTTCGGGATGCCCAGCGGCGGAGGATCGCCGTACAGCCCCTCGAGGATGCGGTCGACCAGCTCGGGTTCGGAGAGATCCTCGGCCCGGTCGATCACGTAGCCCTTGCGTCCGACGACCCGGCCACGGCGTACGAAGAAGACCTGCACCGAGGCCTCGAGTTCATCGCCGGCCACACCGACGACATCGAGGTCCTCGTCGCGATCGAGCACCATCTGCTGACGCTCGAGCACCTTCTGCACGGCCGCCAGTCGATCCCGGAGACGGGCGGCGCGCTCGAACTCCAGAGCAGCACTGGCCTCGGCCATCTCGCTCTCGAGGGCGGCGATGAACTCGTCGGTGTCACCCTCCAGGAAGCGGATGAGGTCGTCGACCAGCGCCGAGTACTCGTCGGCCGTCACCTCGCCGACGCAGGGACCGGCGCAGCGTTCGATGTGGAAGAGAAGGCATGGTCGACCCAGCCGACTGTGACGCTGCAACTTGGCGTCGGAACAGGTGCGGATCGGGAAGGTGCGGATGAGGCCGTCAAGCGTCTCGCGGATGGCCCAGGCGGCGGCGTAGGGGCCGAAGTAGCGCACGCCCTTGCGTCGATCGCCCCGCATCACCGTGGCCCGAGGCCACTCATCGCCGACGGTCACGGCCAGGAACGGATAGGACTTGTCGTCGCGCAGCTCGACGTTGAACCGGGGATCGTGCTGCTTGATGAGACTGTGCTCCAGCAGCAGTGCGTCGAGTTCGGTCCGTACCTGGATCCACTCGACCGACTCGGCCGTGGCCACCATCTGGGCCGTCCTCGGCGGGAGCCCGGCCGGGTCGCCGAAGTAGTTGGACAGACGCTGGCGGAGGCTCTTGGCCTTGCCCACATAGATGACGCGGCCGTTGCCGTCCTTGAACTGGTACGAGCCCGGCTCGTCAGGGATCGTGCCGGCCGGCGGTCGCTGCACCACATCGCCATCGTAAGGGGGGCGCGACGGGCCCGGCCGTGCCTATGCTGTCGGTGCCGGCCTGGTATCCGGCAGTTGACCAATCTCCCGAGACCGACATCCCCGTGGCGTGGCGACCAGGCTGCCCCCACCGGTCGCATCGGGCGACGCTCCACCCGCTCCACCTGCAGCACCCGAGAACCGAGACAGTCTGGAGAGCCACATGCGGCTCCAACTCCCGCTCCCCGAGCGGTACTCCGACGCATCAGCGGACGAACTCGCCGAGCGCATCGCCGCGGCCAAGGCGATGCTGGGCGACCGTCTGTTCGTGCTGGGACACCACTACCAACGCGACGAGGTCATGCGTTGGGCCGACGCCCGGGGCGATTCGTTCCGCCTCTCGGTGCTGGCCAAGGAGCGGACCGACGCCGAGTTCATCGTGTTCTGCGGCGTGCACTTCATGGCCGAATCGGCCGACATCCTCACGGGTGACCATCAGACGGTGGTCCTCCCCGACCTCAACGCCGGCTGTTCGATGGCCGACATGGCCGACATCGACGAGGTCACCGAGGCATGGGCAGCGCTGTCCCGCATCACCGACATCTCCAAGGTCGTGCCCATCACCTACATGAACTCCTCGGCCGCCCTGAAGGCATTCGTCGGGGAGCACGGCGGCGCCGTGTGCACCTCGTCGAACGCCCGGGCCGTGCTCCAGTGGGCGCTGTCCATCGGCGACCGGGCCGACGACGGCGCCGGGGGGCGACAGGTCCTCTTCTTCCCCGACCAGCACCTCGGCCGCAACACCGGTTTCGACCTCGGCTACGGCGCCGACGACATGCGGGTCTGGGATCCGCGGCGCGAACTGGGCGGGCTGGACGAGGCCGGCGTGAAGGAATCGACGCTGCTGCTGTGGAAGGGGCATTGCTCGGTCCACCAGCGGTTCCGACCCGAACACATCGCTGCGTTCCGGGCCCAGCACCCGGACGGGATCGTCATCGCCCACCCGGAGTGCTCGCACGAGGTGTGTGCACTCGCCGATCAGGTGGGCTCCACCGACCACATCATCCGGGCCGTGGAGGCCGCACCCGCGGGCGCGGTCATCGGCGTGGGCACCGAGATCCACCTCGTCAATCGTCGCGACACCGAGACGCCCGACAAGACGGTGGTCTCGCTCGACCCGTTGGTGTGCCCGTGCTCGACGATGTTCCGCATCGATGCCGCACACCTGTGCTGGGTGCTGGAGAACCTCGTGGAGGGTCGAATCGTCAACCCGATCACCGTGGATCCCGAAACCGCACGGTGGGCCAGAGTGGCGCTCGACCGCATGCTGGAGATCACCTGATCCGACCCGACCCGGTCGGAACGCGATCCGACCGATCGACGGAGCGAGCCTCAGTCCAGTCCGAGCAGCGGTCGCAGGAAGTGACCGGTGTGGCTGTCGGCGGTCGTAGCCACCGTCTCGGGTGTGCCCTCGACGACCACTGCTCCGCCGCCGCTTCCGCCCTCCGGACCGAGATCGATGAGCCAGTCGGCGGTCTTGATCACGTCGAGGTTGTGTTCGATGACGATCACCGTGTTGCCCTGGTCGACGAGACGGGACAGAACCGTGAGGAGACGACGGATGTCCTCGAAGTGCAGACCGGTGGTGGGCTCGTCGAGGATGTATACGGTCCGACCCGTCGAGCGCTTGGACAGCTCCGAGGCCAACTTCACCCGCTGTGCTTCGCCGCCCGACAGCGTGGTGGCCGGCTGACCGAGTCGCACGTATCCCAGTCCGACGTCCACCAGTGTGCGCAGGTGACGGGCAATCGCCGGCTGGTTGGCGAAGAACTCGACACCGATCTCGCAACTCATGTCGAGGATGTCGGCGATGTTGTGATCCGTGAAGGTGATGTCGAGGGTGTCGCGGTTGTAGCGGGCGCCCTTGCACACCTCGCACGGCACGTACACATCGGGCAGGAAGTGCATCTCGATCTTGATGGTGCCGTCGCCCGAGCAGGCCTCGCATCGACCACCGGCCACGTTGAACGAGAACCGACCGGGGAGATAGCCGCGCACCTTGGCCTCATGCGTCTGGGCGAAGAGCTTGCGGATGTGATCGAACACTCCGATGTAGGTGGCCGGATTCGAGCGGGGGGTGCGCCCGATCGGCGACTGGTCGATGTTGATCACCTTGTCGACGAGATCCATGCCCTCGACCCGTCGGTGAAGTCCGGGCGGGGTGCGGGAACCGTAGACCTGCTGCATGAGGGCCCTGTGGAGGATGTCGTTGACCAGGGTCGACTTCCCCGAACCGGAGACACCGGTCACGGCGATGAACGTGTGCAGCGGGAACTCAACGTCGATGTCGCGCAGGTTGTGCTCGCGCGCGCCCCGCACCACCAGCCGGTCGGCGCCCGTCGGTCGCCGCTGGGCCGGCACGGGGATCGATCGCTTGCCCGACAGGTACTGCCCCGTCACCGATTCCTTGGACTTGAGCAGACCCTTGTAGGGGCCGCTGTAGACGATGTCGCCACCGTGTTCACCGGCCCCGGGACCGATGTCGACCACGTGATCGGCCACCTTGATGGTGTCCTCGTCGTGTTCGACGACGAGGACGGTGTTCCCGATGTCGCGCAGACGCACCAAGGTGTCGATGAGACGGCGGTTGTCGCGCTGATGCAGACCGATCGACGGCTCGTCGAGCACGTAGAGCACCCCGACCAGTCCCGAACCGATCTGGGAGGCGAGGCGGATGCGCTGGGCCTCGCCGCCCGCCAACGTCGCCGCCGAGCGGGACAACGACAGGTAGTCGAGGCCCACATCGAGGAGGAAGCCCATCCGGGCGTTGATCTCCTTCACCACTCTCTCGGCGATCATGCGATCGCGCTCGGACAGCTCCAGTCCGGCCAGTGCCGCCGCCGCCTCGCCGATCGACATGTCACAGATGGCGGCGATGGAGTGACCACCGACGGTGACGCCGAGACTGAACGGAGCCAAGCGGGTGCCCTCGCACTCAGGGCAAGGCACCTCCCGCATGTAGCCCTCGATCTGTTCCCGCTGTGCATCGCTCTCCGAATCGGAGTGGCGACGCTGGAGCCATGGGATCAGCCCCTCGAACTTCGCGTCGTAGGACCGCTGTCGTCCGTAGCGATTGCGGTAACGGACCTGCACGCGTCCGGTGGCACCGGTGCCGTGCAGAAGGAGGTTCTGCTGCTTCTTGCCGAGCTTGGCGAAGGGCTTGTCCGGATCGATGTCGTAGACGTCGCACACCGACTCCAACAGTCGGGCGAAGTACTGGGTCCGGGCCGTGGCCCACGGCGCCAGCGCGCCATCGGTGATGGACAGATCAGGATCGGGGACCACCAGTTCGGGATCGACCTCGAACCGGGTGCCGAGTCCGTCACAGTGCTCGCAGGCGCCATAGGGCGAGTTGAAGGAGAAGTTCCTCGGCGCCAATTCCTCATAGGACAGCCCGCACACCGGACAGCCGAGATGCTGACTGAAGGTCAACACCTCATCCTCGAGCCCGGTGTCGTCACCCCGACCGACGATCTGGACCTCGGCCACGCCCTCGGCGATGCGCAGTGCCGTCTCCAGTGAGTCGGTGAGACGACGCTCGATCCCCGCCTTGCGCACGAGGCGGTCCACGACCACCTGGATGGTGTGCTGTTCGTAACGGGCCAACTCGACCTGATCGGTCAACTCGTGCTGCTCGCCGTCGATGATGGCGCGGGCGAATCCCTGCGAGGCGAGATCGGAGAGCAACGTGTCGTAGGTCCCCTTCCGGCCCCGCACCACCGGCGCCAGCACCTGGAAGCGGGTGCCCTCCGGGAGTTCGAGGACCCGATCGACGATCTGCTGCGGCGTCTGCCGGGTGATGACCGAGCCGTCCTCCGGACAGTGGGGAACACCGATCCGGGCATAGAGGAGCCGGAGGTAGTCGTAGACCTCGGTGATGGTGCCGACCGTGGAGCGGGGATTGCGCGACGCCGACTTCTGGTCGATGGAGATGGCGGGCGACAGGCCCTCGATGAAGTCGACATCCGGCTTGTCCATCTGCCCGAGGAACTGCCGGGCATAGGCCGACAACGATTCGACGTAGCGGCGCTGCCCCTCGGCGTAGATCGTGTCGAAGGCGAGTGAGGACTTCCCTGAACCCGACAGTCCGGTGAAGACGATCAGCCGGTCCCGGGGGAGGTCGAGGGAGAGATTCCGGAGGTTGTGCTCACGTGCACCACGGACGACGAGTCTCTCCACGGGCCGCAGCATACGGCCGGGCGGTGTGCGCCCCGCCCGGCGCGCGCCGGACGACCGTCAACCGACCTCACGGAGTTCGCGGCGCAACTCCTTGATCTCGTCCCGCAGGCGAGCGGCGTACTCGAAGAGCAGGTCGGCCGCCGCCTCGCGCATCTCCTCCTCCAGGGTCTGCACCAACCGTCCGAGTTCGTCCGACGGGAGCGCGGCGAAGTCCCGGTGCACCCGGTCGCGGGCGGTCGATCGCCGATCTCGACCGGGCACTGGTGCACCTTCGCTGCCACGGAGTTGGGCGAGGATGTCGGTCACCGCCTTGCGGATGGTCTGGGGGTCGATCCCGTGCTCGGCGTTGTAGGCCTGCTGCAGACCTCGCCGCCGGTTCGTCTCCGAGATGGCCCGCTGCATCGAGTCGGTGATCGAATCGGCGTACATCACCACTTGACCCTCGACATTGCGGGCGGCACGGCCGATGGTCTGGACCAATGACGTCTCCGACCGGAGGAAGCCCTCCTTGTCGGCGTCGAGGATGGCCACCAATGACACCTCGGGGAGATCGAGACCCTCCCGCAGGAGGTTGATGCCGACCAGCACGTCGAACTCTCCCAGTCGGAGATCACGCAGGATCTCGATCCGCTCGATGGTGTCGACCTCGCTGTGCAGGTAGCGCACCCGCACTCCCAGTTCGAGCAGGTACTCGGTGAGGTCCTCGGCCATCTTCTTGGTGAGCGTGGTGACCAGCACACGATCACCCTTGGTGACGGTGCGATCGATCTGTTCGATGAGATCGTCGATCTGCCCCTTGGTCGGCTTCACCACGATCTCGGGATCGACCAGTCCGGTCGGGCGGACGACCTGTTCCACTACCACGGGTGAGTGTTCGAGTTCGAACGGACCGGGCGTGGCCGAGAGGAACACGATCTGACCCACGCGCCCGAGGAACTCGTCGAAGGTCAACGGTCGATTGTCGGCCGCGGAGGGCAGGCGGAAGCCGTGCTCGATGAGCGTGTCCTTGCGGGAACGGTCGCCGGCGTACTGGCCACGGATCTGAGGAACGGCCTGATGGCTCTCGTCCAGCACCACGAGGAAGTCGTCGGGGAAGTAGTCGAGCAACGTGAACGGCGCCTCGCCGGGGGCCCGGCCGTCGATGTGAGCCGAGTAGTTCTCGATCCCGTTGCAGAATCCCAACTCGGCCATCATCTCCAGGTCGTACTGGGTGCGCATGCGCAGGCGCTGGGCTTCGAGCAACTTCCCCTCCGACTCGAACCAGGCCAGCCGTTCCTGGAGTTCGACCTCGATGCGGCCCATGGCCTCCCGCATCCGTTCGTCGGAGGCCGCATAGTGGGTGGCGGGGAACACGACGAGTTCCTCGAGTTCGGTGATCTTCTCGCCGGTCACGGTGTCGACGACGATGATGCGCTCGACCTCGTCACCGAAGAGCTCGATGCGCACCGCTCGCTCATCGTAGGCAGGGTGGACCTCGATCGTGTCGCCCCGCACGCGGAACTTGCCCCGCACCAGGTTCATGTCGTTCCGCTCGTACTGCATGTCGACCAGGCGAGCGAGGATCGCTCGTTGCTCATGGGTCTCACCGGGCCGCACGACGAGCAGTTGCTGCAGGTACTCGTGCGGCGAACCGAGGCCGTAGATACAGGAGACCGAGGCGACCACGATGGTGTCGCGACGGGTCAACAGGGCCGAGGTGGCGGCGTGGCGGAGACGATCGATCTCGTCGTTCACCGACGAGTCCTTCTCGATGTAGGTGTCCGAAGCCGGCATGTAGGCCTCGGGTTGGTAGTAGTCGTAGTAGGAGACGAAGTACTCCACCCGGTTCTCAGGGAAGAACTCCCGGAACTCGTTGGCCAACTGCGCGGCCAGCGACTTGTTGGGGGCCATCACCAGAGTGGGCCGTTGCAGTTGCTCGATCGTCCACGCGATCGTCGCGCTCTTGCCCGAGCCGGTGATCCCCAACAGGGTCTGGAACCGATTGCCCGATCCGATGCTCTCGGCCAGTTCCGCAATGGCCTTGGGCTGATCCCCGGCCGGCTGGAACTCCGAGACGAGGCGGAACGGCGGCATGGAAAGAGTCTACGGAGACCGGGCCCGGGGACAGCCCGGACCAGCATCTAGCATCGGCGTTCTGCCGGACGGTGAACGGAGACGATCCCCCATGCGCGACGCGCTCGGTGCGGTGCAATCGGTGCTGGTGCTCGGAGGCAACTCCGAGATCGCCCTCGCCATCGTCGATCGACGGGTGGCCTCGCGCTGTCGTCGGGTCCTCCTCGGCGTGCGCGATCCGGCCCCCGCCTCCGACTCGGTCGAGCGCCTGCGGGCGGCCGGAGCCGAGACCGAGGCCATCACCTTCGATGCCCGTGAACCGTCGACC
>JBJTGD010000014.1:0-2006 GCA_046093735.1 Acidimicrobiia bacterium
ATTGAGTATCGATTTGGTCCGAGTGTCGGCGAAGCCGATCGTGCTATGACGCGACAACTCGCGGAGTCGTTCTTTAAGTATGGGTCATTCCCGCAGCTCGCGAACTACCGAAACGCCATCTCGGTGTCGCTCAGCAATTCCGAGGCGGTCGAGACGACTGCTCCGTGGATGAATATTTCGTGTTGGGGCAACATCGCGGGTGGATACTCGGGAACCGGCACCTATGCGCTTGTCATTCAGAACTTCACGGCGCATCGCTGCGGAGTCGGCGTGACGGCCGAGGCCTGCGCAGCTCGCGACAACGGGGGAGCGCTCGGCAACTTCAAGACCCGCGTCAATGTGTTGCACGAGCTGTCGCACGGCGGCAAAGTGGCAGTCATGGGTGTCGACCCTTCTCTCACCAACTCGGCTCTCGACCGACTTCCGATGTGGTTTGCATCCGGCATCAGCAACATTCAAGGTGCGATGGTGCTCGCTGTCATTGACAACACGAGTTACTCGAATCCGAATATCTCGGCGGCCCAAGCCACGCGATGCCGAAATGTGCCGATTTCGGCCAACAGCATCAACGATGTGAACGGCGACGAGGGCTGGGGCTGCAAGGGAATCGGCACCGGGGACTTCGCGAACGAGATTCTCGTCGCGCGATTCGGCCTCGACAAAGTCATCAGTGTGATTTCTGAGATGCGCACCAACCCGGTCAAGAGCACCTGGCCTGACTGGTCGAGCGTTTGGGCAGACACCTTCCAGCGGGCATTCCTCCAGTCGCCGAGTTCATTTGAACGCGACGTCGAGACATACCGAAACGCCGTGATCAACGGCAGAGACTTGCCTGCCGACTTCCTCGACGCCAAGGCCCGACCGTGAAGCGAGCGAGGCGATTCTCGACGGCGGTCATTGGTGTCGCATTGTGCCTCTCGGCAGGTGCCAGCACATCGGCCTTCGGCGGAGTGCCTTCGATCGCAGGTTCCACGTGCACCAAACTGGGCGTTCTGCGCACGGACAAGACCGTGTCGTACGTTTGCGTCGGGTCCGGTAAGTCATTGCGCTGGAAGAAGACCACTGGCGGGTCGACATCCAACGGCTCTGGTGCCGTGACCGCGACCACCACTCCGCAGACCACGGTGCCGGTCACGACGGTGCCGTCGAAACCGTGTCGTACGACCAGCCAGATCACCACACGACTGCCGAACGAGTTGCAGAAGAGGGAGTGGGACGCGGTGGTCGCGAAGTTGCAGCCCGTCGTGGCGTCCGCAGACTCGACTGGTCGTACAACGGCCGTCATCGACACGTTCGAAGACACCTCGGTTGGCAACCTGACTTACGGCAGGTACTACCCGATGTCGTATCCCGCCGCCGTCGAGGAGACCCAAGGAGGTCGATGCGCATATCTCGCACTCGTGTTCGACCTCTTCGTTCGATTCACCGGAAGCGACCGCTCAGACGACACTGCCAAGACGGGAATTCAATCTGCGGTGAAGGCGTTGCTACTCGCCGCACTGACGAGTCACACGAAGGTCGACGGTTATGACGTCGACGTCATCCTCATCGAACCCGTGCTCGACCATTGCCCCGGCAGAGAGATGATGGGCAGTCGCACGATCTGTCCGTGGAACGACGTGGGCTTCCTCTACTTCCGTACCGCGGCATTGACTCCGTCGGTGGTGTCTTCGACGGCGGCCTCGAACATCTTCAACTTGTCGGTGAGCGGGGCGACTTTCCCACCGCGCCCCTTCACCCAGATCGTCGGAATCGGTGCGTCAACCCAGGCCGTCGTTGCCGGATCGGTGCGCGACTTGGTGCCGAGTGCGAACAAGACGCACCAAGCCAGCACCTATGTCGAATATTCCGACCGGCTCTACGAGATCGGCCAGACGCTGAGCGTCGACGCCGCTCTCGCCGTGCAGTCAATCTCGATCCGAACGGTGGGCCATGTGGGCGTGGTCGATGGTCGGCCATCCTCGGGCACAGGTCCGGCGATTCCTGCAAACGTGCGCACGCGGGTG
>JBJTGD010000015.1:0-5589 GCA_046093735.1 Acidimicrobiia bacterium
CGTCCGTTGTCGCCCATCCGGAAGAGCGACGTACAGGCCCTCGTGAAGCACCTAGAGGGATCGCTCGCCCCGTCGTCGGTCGGTATCGCCTACTCCTACGTCGCGGCGGTGTTCTCCGAGGCAGTCGAGGACCGACTCCTCGCGTCGACCCCGTGCGTCGGGATCAAGACACCGAGGGCCACGACTACACAAGTGACCCCGCTCACCGTCGACCAGGTACAAGGAATGATCCAGTTCGTCGACGACCGACTCCGGGCCCTCGTCGTCGTGGCGGCCGGGACCGGGCTCCGACAGGGCGAGGTCTGCGGGCTCACGGTGGACCGGGTGAAGTTCCTAGAGCGGCGCATCGTCGTCGATCGGCAACGGAACCCCCTCGGTGGCTCGCCCCTCTTCGCCCCCTGTAAGACCGAGGCGTCGAATCGAGTCGTTCCCCTCCCCGAGGTGGTCGCCGATGCCCTCGCCCAACACCTCGCCAAGTACCCGCCCGGCGACGACGGTCTGATCTTCTCGACGGTCATGGGCGGGCCCCTTGTGCGGAGTCGGGTCGGTGCCATGTGGGACGCGGGCAGGAGGGCGAAGGTGGTCCCGGCGTGGTCGACGTTCCACGACCTGCGGCACTTCTACGCGTCGCTCCTCATTCACCACGGGGAGTCGGTGAAGGTCGTCCAGGCTCGCCTAGGGCACTCCACGGCGGCCGAGACGCTCGACACCTACGCCCACCTATGGCCCGACTCCGAGGACGACACGCGGAGGGCCGTCGACAGGGGACTCGGTTCTATCGCGGGGCAATCGCGGGGCAAACTCGCCAACTAACCCCGCGATCCCTTGTGCCCCTAGGGGGTGTCGACGAGGAGGTCTGTAAGCGGGGTTCTGTCCAGCGCCTCCCGGCGCCTGGGTGACCATCCATCTGTGCGGCCTACCAGCGGGTGTCGCTCCTTGCGGAACGACGGACGGGCCGTCCTTCCCGACGCTCGGCCTTGCTCCGGGTGGGGTTTACAAGCCGCCCGGGTCACCCCGGACGCTGGTGCGCTCTTACCGCACCGTTTCACCCTTGCCTGTGCCCGAGGGCCATCGGCGGTCTGCTCTCTGTTGCACTTTCCTTCGGATCACTCCGACTGGCTGTTGGCCAGCACCCTGCCCTGTGGAGCCCCGACTTTCCTCGAACCGGTCGAGCCGGTCCGCGGTCACCCGACCTCCTCGTCGACCCCGTCAGTGTGTCACGACGCCGGTCGAACGACCACGACGCCCTTCATGGTGTTGCGCACCGGATCGAAGTAGCGGAACCGACCCGAGGTGGAGAAGGTGTGCACCCACGAGCGGCCCTGCCGCATCCGGGGTGAGTCGAGGCGGGGAGTCATGAAGCGCAGGGAGTGCTCGACGTCGTCCTCGTTGATCCACATGACCGTGCCGCCCGGTTCGATCTCCACCATTCGGGGGTCGAACTCGCCGTCGGTGATCATCACCGTGGCGGCGATGGCGGGATCGTCATCGGCTCCGTCGTCGCCGCCGGAACAACCGACGGCCACCGTGGTCAGCGTCAGGACGGCACAGACAGCGATGGCGACCGGGCGGAGTCGACGGGATCGCATCGCTCAGAAGTCGAAGGCCGACAGTTCGGGGAACCACGCCCGGGCGCGGTCGACGGCCTCGGCCCAACGATCGCGACCATCGGGCCCGGAGGGCTCGACCACGTCGCGGGGTCGCCAGGTGGCGGCCACGTCGTCGAGGCCACTCCATGTGCCGTCGGCCATGCCGGCGAGGAATGCGGCGCCGAGGGCGGTGGCCTCGGTGACGGGGGAGACCTCTACCGGGCGAGCGGTGGCGTCGGCCAGCGCCTGTACGAACGTCGGGTTGGCGCTCATGCCCCCGTCGATGCGCAGCGCATCGATGGAGAGCGAGGAGTCGGCCTCGGTGGCCTCCAGCAGATCTGCGCCGCGCTGGGCCACTCCTTCGAGCACCGCCCGCACGATCTGGGGTCGGCCCGATCCGCGGGTGAGCCCGAGCAACGCGCCGCGCGCGCCGTAGTCCCAGTGCGGCGTGCCGAGTCCGAGCAGCGCCGGTACGTACACCACGCCTTCGGTGTCGGCGCACTGCTGCGCAACGTCGTGAGAGGACGCGGCGTCGTCGATGATCCCGAGGTCGTCCCGCAACCATTCGACGTTGGTGCCGGCCGACAACATGATCGCCTCGGTGCCCCATGTCGTGGTGTTCCCGATGCGCCAGGCCACGATGGGGAACGTGCCGTGGGCGCCTCGCGCTGCGCTCGACGGTGTGACCGGCCCGGTGACGACGTCGAGCATGCCGCCGGTACCGAAGGTGATCTTGGCCGCGCCCGGTCGCGTGCAGGCCTGACCGAGCAACGACGCCTGTTGGTCGCCGGCGATGCCGCGGATCATCGGCGCGCCGGGCAGGGCAGTGGCGGCGGCCAGATCACCGGAGGAGTCGACGATGGTCGGCATCGACGAGCGGGGCAGACCCAGCGCGTCGAGCAGTTCGGTCGACCAGTCACCGGACTCGACGGAGAACAATCCGGTCACACCGGCATTCGATGGGTCGGTGAGATGCGCGGCGCCCTCGGTGAGATGCCAGGCGATCCACGAATCGACGGTGCCGACGAGAAGACCGTCGCGATCGGACGCACCTTCGAGCAGGTTGCGGGCCGTGGTGGCCGACTGGGTCGGGGCGAAGCGCAGACCCTCGGCCTGCAGCACGAGACAGTCGCCGAGCGTGCGCAGGTCCTGCCATCCCTGACCGGGCGCCACCGGCACACCAGTGGTGCGGTCCCACACGATCGTCGAGGCCCGTTGGTTGGTGATGCCCACCGAAGCGACCGGTCCGGCGGTGGCGATGACGTCGCGGGCGAGCTCGAGCGCGAGGTTCGCCATGCGGGTGGCGTCGAACTCGACCAGTCCGGGAGCCGGAGTGTCGGGCAGCATCGGTGCCCGCCGCTCGTGCGCGATGGTGGCATCGGGTCGCACGATCGCGGCGCGGATGCTCGACGTGCCGACGTCGAGGACGAGGATGCTCATGAGTCCGCCGGTCGACGGTAGACGGCGACCATGGCGCCGATCGTGCCCAGCGACGCGAACACGAGAGCGAACAGGATGATCCCCAGCGGGTTCGACAGGTCGCGGGTGGCCAGCAGATAGACGAGTTGGGCGCCGAGGAAGGTGATCACCCCGGCCAGCGCGCCATGGGCCAGCGCGTTGGGTGGTTGCGGTCGCGCCGCGCCGTACCCGGCGAGGGCCCCGGCGAAGAAGATCACCCCCACCATCACGCCGGCCATGGCCGAATCGGCGAACACGGTGCGCTGGAGGATGGCCGCGGGCAGGGCGAAGAACAGTCCGGCAACCGCGCCGGACAGCACCACTCGTCGATCGATCACGTTCATCGATGGTCTCCGTCGAGCAGGGTCGGGATCGCCCCGAACGCCGAGGGGAGGCCGAGCTTGCCGGGGTTGAGGATGCCGTTGGGGTCGAGGGCCTGCTTGATACGCCCCAACGCTTCCAAGGCACCGTCGCCCAGCGCACGACCCATGAACCGGGCCCGGGCCAGGCCGATGCCGTGATGATGGCTGAGTGACGCGCCGCCGGCCAGGGCCACGTCGGTGCCGGCGTTCCACGCGTCGATCGACAGTCGCGCCACCGCATCGGGATCGTCGGTGTCGGCGGGTCGACCGGCGAAGGTGAAGTAGAGACACGCCGCATCGGGATAGGAGTGCGACAGGTGCGAAGTCGACGAGATCACACCGGGGACGGCGGCGATGGCATCGCGCACGGTGACGTACAGCGCCGGGACGTCACGCCAACGCGCCGTGAGCTCCAGCGTGTCGACCATGTACCCGCGCGACACCAGCGCTTCGAGGGCACTCACATCGTTGCGATGACCCCACCAGCGGTCGACGAGATCGTCGTCGAGACGCCGCGCCGCGCCGCACTCCTCCTCGGTGAGTCGACGACCCAGCGCCACGGTGGCCTCGTCGCCCTCATCGAAGGCCAACAGCACGGCGACGTCACCGGTCTGCCAATGACGATCGGCCTCAGCGGCGTCGTAGAGACGCAGCGCGGCCGGCGACGGGCCGCGTCGGGCGATCCGTCGACACACCTCGGCGCCGTCGGCGAAGGAGGGGAAGGCCCACGCGCCGCGCCAGGTGGCGGTGGGGGCGGGTCGGGCCAGCAGCCGCGCCCCGGTGAGCACGGCCAGGGTGCCCTCCGAGCCCACCAGCAACTGCTGCAGGTCGGGTCCGGTGGAGCGGTGCGACCATCCGCCGGTGGTGAGTTCGGTGCCGTCGGCCAACACGGCGTCGAGACCGACGACGATCTCGCCGCTCGTGCCGTACCGGTTCGACAACTGACCGGCCCCGCGGCAGGCCAGCCAGCCGCCGACGGTGGCCAACGCGATGGACTGGGGCCAGTGCCCGATGGTCAGTCCATGGGAGGTGCGCAGTTCGTCCTCGAGTTCGTCACCGAAGGTCCCGCAGGCCACATCGACGATGCCCGACTCGACATCGACCGAGCGGATGCCGCGCAGATCGGTCAGGTCGAGCACGATCCCGCCGAACAGCGGGATGGCTCCGCCCATGACGCCGCTGCGTCCACCGGCGGCGGTGACCGGCACGCGGGCACGGTCGCACACGGCGAGCACCGCGGAGACCTGCGCCGCCTGCGTCGGGCGTACCACGGCGCTGGCCAGTTGCCCGACCTCGCCCCGTGCAGCGCGGGTCATGACCAGCGGCCACCAGTCCCGACTGGCCTCGGCCCGGTTCGCGTGAGTGATGTCGACGGTGGCGCCGGTGGCGCGCAGTGCGTCGAGCGTGGTCTCGTCGACGGTGACGGTCGGCGTCGACCACCACGCCCGCGCCGTCGCCGCATCGAGTGCGATCGGTGCCGTGGGCGGATGGGTCATGGGACGTCGAGGGCGGCGCGTTCGTGTCGCAACGAGGCCCGGTAGGCCTCGACCCGGGCCTGACGTTCGGCCTCGTCCCACCCGAGTTCGGGACCGATCAGGTCGGCCACCGATTCCGCCTCGTCCCATGTGGCGTCGAGGGCCTGCAGTCGGGCCCGGGTGCGTCGGTCGAGCACGTCGTCGAGACCGGTGGCCATCTCGTGGCGCACGGCGAAGATGGCCTCGGCTCGCAGCATGTCGAGTCCGGGCACGAGGGGAGCGGCCAGTTCGGGATCGGATTCGGCCAGGGCCAGCACGGTGGTGGCGTCGGATCCGTAGCGGTCGGCCAGTCGGCGCACGGTGTCGCCACCCAGCGACGAGAGGCGATCGGCGTCGGCCATCACCTCGTCGTAGCCGTTGGCGCCGTGCAGCGCGAGTCGCTTGGTGCGGCACCGATGGCGGAGTCGCCACAACAGATCGCGCTCCAGCACGTCCTCGACCACGACGTCGATGGTGTCCTCGGCCATGCGTCGGTAGGTCGTGAGCTTGCCGCCGTTGATGGTGACCACACCGGCCGAAGAGCGATGCACGTGGTGGCGCCGCGAGAGATCGGCGGTGCGACCCGAGACGCCGGGAGTGGCGACGAGCGGACGCAGACCGGCCCACGTACCGACGATGTCGTCGGCGGTGACCCGACCGTCGATG
>JBJTGD010000016.1:0-4183 GCA_046093735.1 Acidimicrobiia bacterium
GGCCCAAAGAGCGCGCGAAGTCGTACGCGCACGAGTTCTCGGGCGGGATGCTCCAGCGCGTGATGATTGCTCTGGCGATCGCCAATCAGCCGAAGGTGTTGCTCGCCGATGAACCAACTACCGCGCTCGATGTCACCGTGCAGGCCCAGATTCTGGATGTGATCCGAGTGGCAAAAGAAATGACGAATGCGGCAATCGTGCTCGTCACTCACGACCTTGGCGTGGTTGCGGGCATCGCCGATCGTGTGGCGATCATGTACGCCGGCCGCGTGGTGGAAGTGGGGGATGTATCAAGCGTCTATGCACAACCCGCCATGCCGTACACGATTGGACTGCTGCAGTCGATCCCGAGAATTGACGCCGTAGGTACGGCACGACTGGCCTCGATTGCAGGTTCGCCTCCGTCACCCGTCAACCTTCCTGCCGGGTGTGCCTTCGCTCCACGTTGTCCTGCTGCGCACGATTCGTGCGGAACAGCGGTGCCGGAATTGGTGGAGATCGGTCCTGGTCGTCAAGCAGCGTGTGTTCGCTTGGACGAGGTCCGCACTCGTCAGAGTGCTGAAGGACTGTTCCCCGTTGGTCCCGCGCACACCGCATCGCGCTCGTCTTCGAACCAGTCGGTGATCGAGGTTCGTCAACTGACGAAGACCTTCCCGCTGATGGCGGGCTCGCTGTGGCGTCGTCGAGTCGGCTCCATTCATGCTGTTGATGGCGTCGATCTCACGTTGACCGCAGGCAGGAGCCTTGCCCTCGTCGGTGAATCTGGCTGTGGCAAGACCACCACGTTGTTGCAGGTTCTCGACATGGTGGCTCCCGAAGCCGGGACGATCACCGTGCTTGGTAAGGACGTCTCCACGTTGTCCAAGAAAGACCGTTTGGCTCTGCGCAAGGACTTGCAGATCGTCTTCCAGGATCCCTTTGCATCGCTCGACCCGCGCTTGCCGATCGGTGAGGCGATTGCCGAGCCGATGAAGGCTTTCGGTGTGCCGAAAGACGAACGAAGCGAGCGGGTGAGGGAACTCTTGCAATTGGTGGGTCTCACCTCCGAGCATGTGAGCCGCTATCCCTCCGAGTTTTCGGGTGGTCAGCGTCAGCGCATCGCGATTGCTCGTGCGTTGGCATTGAAGCCGCAGGTGGTTGCGCTCGATGAGCCCGTGTCGGCATTGGATGTTTCGGTACGTGCGGGAGTGTTGAATCTTCTCGCCGAGATTCAAGAAAAGATCGGCGTTTCATATCTCTTCGTGTCACATGACTTGGCCGTCGTGCAGCATGTGGCGGACGACATTGCCGTGATGTACCTGGGCTCAATCGTCGAATCGGGCCCCGTTGGCTCCGTGTTTGCCAAGCCGCAGCACCCCTACACCCAAGCGCTGTTGTCGGCAGTGCCGATTCCCGAGCCTGTGGTGGAGCGTTCACGCAAACGACTCGTTCTGCAAGGCGAACTGCCGAGTCCGGCTAACCCGCCGAGCGGTTGTCGCTTCCACACGCGTTGTCACGTGCGGGCGACACTTCCTGATGATGTAGCGGCCCGTTGTGCATCGGAGCGACCAGTGATGACTGGACGCGGCGATGGCACAGTCGCATGTCACGCTCCGTTGTCGTGACCCTCGGCTGGGAAGAGCGTTCCGATGGACTTCATCGGCGATTCGAATTCAAGAATTTTAATCAGGCATGGGAATTCATGAGCAAGGTAGCCGTGCTAGCGGAATCGCAAGACCATCATCCCGACTGGAGCAACTCCTACAACGTGGTCGAGATCATGCTGTGCTCACATGATTCGGGAAGGACTGTCACGAACCGGGACCTTCGCTTGGCCAAGTCGATCAATGAGATGTTGGGAGAGCCGCATGGCTGACTTGCATCCGAATGTGGCCCGAGTAGTGGAAGCAGGGAAGTCGCTCGGACTCGACATCCAGACCCGCCGGTTTCCAGAGGGGACGAAGACGGCTCAAGATGCGGCCGATGCCATTGGTGTTGCTGTCGGCCAGATCGTCAAGAGTCTGGTGTTCGCCGTCGATGGTGAGATTGTCATGGCGTATGTCAGCGGGGCGAATCAGTTGGACGAAAAGAAGCTCGCGCTCGCGGCAGGTGGAGCGAAGTGTGCTCGTGTGGATGCGGATGCGGTGCGCAACGCGACTGGCTTTCCGATTGGTGGTGTGCCGCCTCTGGGTTTGGCAACCCAACTCAGGATCTTCATGGATCCCGATCTTCTGCAGTACGACGAGGTGTGGGCGGCAGCGGGAACATGGAACGACGTGTTCCCGATTGATCCCCGTGACCTCCAACGTGTCACCAATGGAGTCGTCGTGGAGATCAAGCGAGGATGACCAAGTACCAGATCCAGAAAGAATCGCTGGCCGACTACTGGCGCTTCTTCGCAGAGACCGAATGCAAGGGGTATTCACCCTTGTACGAGGCCATCACTACGGCCTGTGCGAATAGCGACGACGTGATGGAGTTCGTGACTTCGTTGCCCAGCCATGCACACCAGCCGAATCTCCTGTTGGCAGCGATGCATGAACGAGTACTTCTGGGTCATGAGCCAGAGTTATCGGTTCTGTATGCCGACAATCAGGTGAGAGGCGTTGGTGTCGTGTTTGTAGAAGCAGTCCTCAAAGCGCGAGATCGACTGCAGCCAATTCTTTCGACGCGGTTCACTCAAACAAACGAAATCGGGAGGGTGGCGATAATCGCACCAGCGTTAGCGGCGATTTCAAGCCGAGACAACTTCACGTTGATTGATGTGGGGACGAGTGCCGGACTGACACTTCGACTTGACGATTGTTTCATCGACTACGGATCGCACGGCTCGCTCGGTCCTCACGACAGCAAAGTCAGAGTCAAGTCAGATGTACTCTCAGGCAATCCGCCACGCCAAAGTATGCCGATCGGACGGCGAATAGGAATCGATAGGAACATTCTCAATCCTGCCAATGAAGACGATGCACGCTGGCTTCTCGCATGTGTATGGCCAGATACTGGCCGGCTAGACCGCACGCGCGCAGCGATTGAACTTGCTGCATCTAGGCCGAGTGAACTCATCGAGGGAGACGCACTGGAGACTCTTTCGGACCTCCTCACTTCGGTTCAGGGTCCGATAGTCGTCACAACTACATGGGTAGTCGCATACATGGACATCGAATATCGCGCTCGACTTTCGGCGGAGCTGATGGCTGCGAGCCAGCAGCGAGACATTTATTGGATCAGTGCCGAAGCACCAGGCGTCGTGTCTGACCTTCCGGAAGTGTTGCCGCCTCAAGTAGAAGGTCCCCTGCCGAGCGTCGTCGGGTTGGTGACTTTCACGAAAGGTGAAATCGTAGATGCCCGGGTTCTGGCGCACGCTCACAGCCACGGTTCATGGATCTGGTGGTATGACCGGTGATCATGCGAGACGCCTTTGTTTCTGTACTGAATGGCGGCGTGCCTCCCTTTGGTCACAGCACACAGTTGCGCGTGTTCGTGGACCCGGACTTGTTGCAGTTCGACGAGGTGTGGGCGGCCGCTGGAACGTGGAATGACGTGTTCCCGATCGCACCGAACGATCTGGTTCGCGCCAGCGGAGCTGTAGTCACCGATCTGAAGCGGACATGACCTGGCTATTCGAAGTCGCTAGTTTTCGATCGTGAGCAACTTCGAGCGCTGTGAAGTCAAGTCATGCAGCTTCGAGTGGGACGCAGTTCAATCCTCAGAGGTAGGTCGACGAATTCTCGAGTCATCGAGGGCGATCGCGACTCTCATCTCGACTGATACACGCTCATCCGTTCGACCAGCGCCAGATGTGTGGTCACCCGTGGAGTACGCAGGGCACGTTCGCGATGTCCTGTTCAACATCAGAGATCGTCTCGTCGTTGCGATCAATGAGGAGAACCCGTTGTGTAAAGGTCTCTTCGGGACGCCCCGAATCGAACTGGGTCTTTACAAGGACGATGCGCCCAGTGTCGTCGCGTATGAACTGACCGTTGCCGCCGACCTGTTCGCCCGAACGTGGGGTCGAATCTCGATGCCGCTCAGAGACAGAACCATGATCTACGGATATCCGAGACTGGCTGACCGAAGTCTTCATTGGGTTGCAGCGCAGGCCCTGCACGAAGTCGAGCATCATCTTCTAGATGTTCGTAATGGCCTGATCGGCTCGTAGAGGGTTTCCAAACCCAGATGTGGCGTGCCCCCGTTCGGTCACACG
>JBJTGD010000017.1:0-19732 GCA_046093735.1 Acidimicrobiia bacterium
GTCGCCCCCCCCCCCCGCGCATGGCCGAACCCCCCCCCCGCCCGGGTTCGCGGCCCCTCGCTCCACATTTTGGGGCCCCCCCGCCGGGGGTCCCCGGGTCCCGGATCCGGACGGGGTTGTTGACAGCGCCATCGGCCGGGCTTCATTGTCTTGCCCCGTGAACGGACCCCTCGTCATCGTCGAGTCGCCCACCAAGGCGAAGAAGATCACCGAGTTCCTCCGTGGTGAGGACACCGGTGGTGCCGCGCCGACCGTCATCGCATCGGTGGGTCACATCCGTGATCTCGTGGCCCGGGCCAAGGAACTCCCCGAGGGGAAGCGCAAGGAGTGGTGGTCCTATCTGGGTATCGATCCCGACAGCGGGTTCACTCCCTATTACAAGGTGTACGACAACAAGAAGGACACCGTCGCCCAGCTCAAGCGTGCGCTCAAGGACGCCGATTCGCTCTACCTCGCCACCGATGAGGATCGCGAGGGCGAGGCCATCGCCTGGCATCTGCTCCAGGTGCTGAAGCCGCCCAAGGACATGCCGGTGTACCGCATGGTGTTCCACGAGATCACTGCGCCGGCCATCCGAGAGGCGTTCGCCCATCCCCGTGAACTCGACCAGTTGCTCGTCGACGCCCAGGAGACCCGGCGTCTGCTCGACCGCCTCTACGGCTACGACGTCTCCCAGGTGGCGTGGAAGAAGGTGAACACCGGTCTGTCGGCCGGGCGGGTGCAGAGCGTGGCCACCCGCCTGGTGGTGGAGCGGGAGCGGGAGATCATGGCCTTCGTGTCCGCCGACTGGTGGGACGTCGTGGGCACGTTCTCCGCCACCTCCGAGCCGATCCCGTTCGAGGCCAAGTTGCTGTCACTCGACGGCACACGCATCGCCACCGGCACCGACTTCGATGACGACGGTTCCCTGAAGCGCTCGGATCGCACGATCATCGACGAGCCGACGGCGCGCTCGCTGGCCGACGAGCTGTCGTCGGCCGCCTTCTCGGTGCGCTCGGTCGAATCGAAGCCTTACCGCAAGCGTCCGTTCGCGCCGTTCACGACGTCGACGCTGCAGCAGGTGGCCGGACGACGGCTGAAGGTGTCGGCCAAGCAGGTCATGTCGATGGCCCAGAGCCTCTATCAGCAGGGCTACATCACCTACATGCGTACCGACTCGACGAATCTGTCGGATGCGGCGCTGGCGGCGGCCCGGGCCGAGATCACCGAGCGATTCGGTGCCGCTGCCCTCGAGTCGAAGCCCCGGATCTGGGGCAAGAAGGCGGCCAACGTCCAGGAGGCCCACGAGGCGATGCGGCCCGCCGGTGATCGCTTCCGCCGACCGGAGGAGGTGCGCAACGAGCTCCCGCCCGGTGAGGCCCGTCTCTACGAGATCATCTGGGCCCGCACGATGGCCTCACAGATGATCGACGCCGTCGGCGAGACGGTCACTGTTCGTCTGGGCGCCATCGCTGCGTCGGGGCGTGACGCCGAGTTCTCCGCAGCCGGCACCGTGATCACCGAGCGTGGCTGGTTGCAGGTGGAGGACTGGCGCAACGACGACGAGGACCAGGCCGACGACGAGGAGCGGCGGCTTCCCGCCGTGAAGGAGGGCGACGTGCTCACCGTCACCGAGCTCATCCCCGACGGCCATACCACCAAGCCCCCGGCGCGGTTCACCGAAGCGTCGCTGGTGGCGAAGATGGAGGAGTTGGGCGTCGGTCGGCCATCGACGTATGCGTCGATCATCGAGACGATCCAGGGTCGTGGCTACGTCTGGAAGAAGGGCTCGGCCCTCGTTCCTTCGTGGAACGCATTCGCCGTCACCACGATGCTCGAGCAGCACTTCGCCGAGATCGTCGACTACGGCTTCACCGCACAACTCGAGGAACTGCTCGACCGCATCTCCAGTGGTGATGCCGACCGGCTCGACACGCTGAAGGACTTCTACTTCGGCCGCCCGGTGGAAGGGGTCCGACAGGACGGGTTGCGTGACCTCGTGACACATCGTCTTCCCGAGATCGATGCCGCCGAGATCAATCGGTTCCTGCTCGGCGAGGACAACAGCGGCGAGCCGGTCTACGCCCGTCCGGGCAAGTGGGGGCCCTACGTGCAGCGGGGCGATGACACGGCGTCGGTCCCCGACAACATGGCGCCGGCCGATCTCACCGTGGCCAAGGCGCTTGAACTGCTGGCCCTGCCCAAGGGCGGGAAGCCGATCGGTCCCGATCCCGACTCGGGCGAGATGGTGTTCGTGATGAACGGGAAGTACGGGCCGTACGTGCAGCTGGGCGAGATGACCGACGATGGCACGAAGCCGAGGACTGCCTCGTTGTTCAAGGGGATGGATCCCTACGAGATCACCTTGGAGATCGCGCTGCAACTGCTGTCGATCCCCAAGGACCTCGGCTCCGATCCCGAGACCGGGGCCGTCCTCACCGCCCGCAACGGTCCGCATGGTCCATACCTCACCAAGGAGGACGGTTCGTCGGCCAAGCCCGAGACGCGCCAACTCGAGAGCGAGGAGCAACTGCTCACCGTGACGCTCGAAGACGCGCTGCGTCTCTTCGCCGAACCGAGGAAGTTCGGTCGGCGCGCGCCCAAACCTCCGCTCGCCGAGCTCGGTCCCGATCCCGTGACCGGCAATCCGATGGTGGTCAAGGACGGTCGCTTCGGTCCCTATGTGACCGACGGCGAGACCAATGCGTCGTTGCGGGCCGGTGATGTGGCCGAGACGCTCAGCCCCGAGCGGGGTGCCGAACTGCTGCAGTCGCGTCGTGACTTCCTCCTCGAGAGCGGCGGGGCCCCGGCCAAGAAGTCGGCCAAGAAGGCCACAGCCAAGAAGGGCGCGACGAGGAAGTCATCGGCCAAGAAGGGCACCGCCAAGAAGGGGCGCGCCGCCAAACCCACCTTGGCCTCGCGCACCGTAGGTCCTGGCGAGTCGAGGGCGGCCAAGCGGGCGGCCAAGGGTTCGAGGGCCGTCACGCCCGACGTCGTGCGGTCCGAGTCGCAGATCCTCGATCCCGACCGCTGAGTCCGGTCGCCCCGGTGGGCTCGGGTCGGCTCTGCGCCCGGTCGTAGGCTCCTCGGATGGCAGTGCCTCGGCCCGAGCCCCGGGACGGCATCGACCCCGAGGGGGAAGGTCACGCCCACGGGCGTGAGGATGACGCGACGATTCCCGGGTGGACCCGGGCGTCGCTGTTCGGTGACGACACCGACGCCATGTTCACCCGGGATCCCACGGACCGACCCGGTCTGCACGTCCGATTGTTCGGCAGTCACGAGTTCTTCCGGCTGTGGCTGGTGCAGGTGGTGTCGGCCACCGGCGACTGGTTGGGGTTCTCGGCCATCATCCTCCTCGCCGCCACCGTTGGCGGGGGCGCAGGTGCCGGTGCCATCTCGCTGGTCATGGCGGCGCGCATCGTTCCGGGTTTCTTCTTCGGTCCGTTGGCCGGCGTGCTCGTCGACCGATGGGATCGGAAGAAGGTCATGGTCTCCTGCGACATCGGGCGGGCGATCGTGCTGGCACTGCTGCCGTTCGTCTCCGATGTGGTCGGACTCGTACTCGCATCGTTGGCGCTGGAGATCCTCACGCTGTTGTGGGGTCCGGCCAAGGATGCCGAGGTACCGAATCTGGTGCCGGCCGACCATCTCACCACCGCGAACTCGTTGTCCTTGGCCGCCGCCTACGGCACGTTTCCCTTCGCTTCGCTGTTGTTCGCGCTCCTCGCCGGCATCGCTGCGTGGATGGGTCACGTCCCCGGTCTCGGCTGGTTGGAGAACAACCAGATGGCCTTCGCCTTCTACGTCGACTCGCTCACCTTCCTGTTCTCGGCGTGGATGATCAGCCGACTCCCACTGATGCGTCGCGAGCGGCGGACCCGACACACCGAAGACGACGAACGTCGAGTCGACATCAAGAAGACGATCGACGAGATGGTCGAGGGGTGGAAGGCGGTCTGGCAGAACCACACCGTGCGGGCTGTGAACCTGGGTCTGGCCACGGGTCTCATCGGCGGGGGCATGCTCATCCCCCTCGGCGCAGTGTTCTCCACCGAGGTCCTCGATGCCGGTGCCGCCGGCTACGGCCTGTTCACCACGGCACTGGGTTTCGGTGTAGCCATCGGTGTGGTGGCGGTCTCGGCGTTGCAGAAGCGGTTGCCACAGCAGACTGTCTTCACTGCCGCCCTCTTCGTGGCCGGTGTCAGTCTGTTCATCGCCGCGTCGTCGTCGGAGTTGTGGGTCGCTCTGCTGTTCGTCGGTCTCATGGGCATGTCGGTCGGACCGGTGTACGTGCTCGGCTTCGCGCTGCTGCAGCAGGAGGTCGACGACGAGTTGCGCGGTCGTGTGTTCTCCTCGCTCAATACGCTCGTGCGCATGTGCGTGCTCATCGCCATGGTCGTCGGCCCGCTCCTGGCGGCGATGCTCGGACGCTTCTCGTCCACGTTGTTCGGTGGGGAGGTCGAGATCGGGAGCCGATCGTTCGAGCTGCCCGGCGTGCGTCTCGCCCTGTGGCTGGCCGCGTTGATCATCATCGGTGCCGGCGTCGCGGCATGGGTGTCCCTGCGGGCGGGACATCGGGCGGTCTCGGAGGATCACCCGTGACCGTCGGCCGCTTCGTGGCCTTCGAGGGTGGAGAGGCATGTGGCAAGTCGACCCAGGCGGCGTTGTTGGCGGCGACCCTCGATGCCGTGCTCACCCGAGAGCCGGGGGGCACGGTCATCGGTGGCTCCATCCGCGCCCTCGTCCTCGATCCGTCCACGGTCGGACTCGATGCCCGGGCCGAGGCTCTGCTCATGGCCGCCGATCGGGCCCAGCACGTGGCCGAGGTCGTGCGCCCGGCCCTCGATGCCGGCCGGCATGTCGTGTCCGATCGGTTCGCCGGATCGTCCATCGCCTATCAGGGTGGTGGACGCGGACTCCCCGTCGACGAAGTGCGCTCGCTCTCGCAGTGGGCCACGGCCGGGGTGTGGCCCGATCTCGTCGTGCTGCTCGACGTACCGGCCGAGGTGGCCGAGGCCCGACTCGGTCGCAGTCTCGATCGCATGGAGGCCGAGCCGGCCGAGTTCCACCGGGCCGTGGCCGAGTCGTTCCGCGCCCAGGCCGCGTCCGAACCCGAGCGGTGGGCGGTGATCGACGGGACGGGATCGATCGAGCAGGTGGCCGCCGCCGTGCGCGCCGTGGTGGCCGAGCGTCTGGGACTGGCACTCGGACCGTGACCGATCTCCTTCCCGCCGAGCGGGCCGGCGTGTCGTTGTGGGATGACGTCGTCGGTCTGGACGATGCCGTCGGGGTGCTGCGTTCCTCGGTGGCCGATCCCGTGCACGCCTACTTGTTCGTCGGCCCGCACGGTTCGGGTAAACGCGCCGTGGCCCGCGCCTTCGCCGCAGCGTTGATGGGTCGCGGACTCGACGACGATGCCGCGGCGCGACAGGCGCGCCTGGTGCTGGCCCGGGATCATCCCGACGTGTTCGAGTTCGATCCCGAGGGTGCGTCGCTGCGGACGGAGGAAGTCGACGACATTCTGCGGCGCGTCATGCGCTCGCCGATCGAGGGCCGGGGAAAGGTGCTCATCCTCGATGGGTTCGAGCGGGTCTCGGGTGCGGCACCGCGACTGCTGAAGCCGATCGAGGAACCCTCTGATGGCACATGGTTCCTCATCCTCGCCGACGACGTCCCCGCCGATCTCGTCACCATCGCCAGTCGGTGCGTCCGTCTCGATCTCGGACCGGTGCCCGACGAGCTCGTGGCCGAACGTCTGCGGGCCGAGGGGATCGCGCCCGACCGGGCCGCCGAGGCGGCGGCCGCCGCCGCCGGTGACCTCGACCGGGCGCGTCTCCTGGCCACCGACGAACGCCTGACCCTGCGCCGTGACGCGTGGCGATCGGTCCCCGATCGACTGGATGGCACCGGCGCCCGCGCCGTGGAGACCGCCGATGACCTGTTGGCCATGATCGACGACGCCATGGCTCCGCTGTTGGCCCGGCACGAGCGCGAGGTCGAGGCGCTCGACGAGTTGGTACGAGTCCGCGGTGAGCGGGGTTCGGGCCGCAAGGATCTCGAGGCGAAGCACAAGCGCGAGATCCGGCGGTACCGCACCGATCAGCTGCGGGCCGGCCTGGCCGATCTGTCCCGCCGCTATCGCGACGAGTTCGTGGCCTCCGGTTCGCCCAGTGCCGCCGACGCACTGGCGACGCTGTCGCAGACCGGGGCCGATCTGGTGCGCAATCCGACCGAGCGCCTCCAGTTGGTGGCGTTGTTCGGCCGACTCAGCCGCCCCGGGCCCGCCCGGGTGTGACCCGGCCGGAGGCGCCAATGGGGAGCATCCGGCGTCGACGGCTACAGTTCGGCCTCCCGCCCGGGTAGCTCAGTCGGCAGAGCGGCTCACTCGTAATGAGCAGGTCAGGAGTTCGATTCTCCTCTCGGGCTCTCATGGCCGACCAGGAGTCGTTCGCCGATCAGGCGATGGAGTTCATGCCGCAGCTGTACTCCGCCGCGCTCCGGATGACCCGCAACCGGGCCGACGCCGAGGATCTCGTGCAGGAGGCGTACCTCAAGGCCTACCGGGGGTTCGGGCGGTTCGAGGAGGGCACCAACCTGCGGGCCTGGCTGTTCCGCATCCTCACCAACACCTACATCAACTCCTACCGCGCCAAGAAGCGTCGGCCCGACGAGACCGATCTCGACGAGGTGGAGGACTTCTACCTCTATCGCCGCATGGGCGGTCTGGAGGCGGCCCGGGCCAGTCGCAGTGCCGAGGACGAGTTGATGGACTTCTTCACCGACGACGAGGTCCGTGACGCCGTCGATGCCCTCCCCGAGCAGTACCGGTTGGCCGTCCTGTTGGGGGACGTGGAGGGCTTCTCCTACAAGGAGATCGCCGAACAGCTCGACATCCCCATCGGTACCGTCATGAGCCGACTCCATCGGGGAAGAAAATCCCTGCAGAAGCAGTTGCACGACTTCGCACTGGAACGAGGACTGTCCGGGGCCGAGACGCCATGACCCATGACCACGCCGAGCACCTCCATCCCGACCATCCGATGACCGACGACCACGCCCCCGATCGGGTGTTGTCCGGCGGCCCGGACTGCGAGGCCGCCCTGGCCGAGGTCTACACCTACCTCGATCACGAACTCACCGACGTCGAGCACGAGCGCGTCCTGGCCCATCTCGAGACGTGCAGCCCTTGCTTCGAGGCCTTCGACTTCGAAGCCGAGTTCCGCATGGTGGTGGCGTCCAAGGCCCTCTCCGACGAATTCCCCGATGGTCTGCGGATGCGGATCATGGAGCGGATCGTCCAGATCCGCATCGAGACATCGGCCGATGACGGTGACGGGTCCACCCCGGCCGGGGCCTAGGATCAGATCCATGGAGTTCCTGTTCGCCAAGGTGTGGTCGTTCTGGATCGCACCGGCGCTGCTCATCCCGACGATCCTCGTCATCGTCGCCATCATCGGTCTGTACCTCAAGAAGGTCTCGGCCACGCGGTATCCGAAGCGCTGAGCCGATGGCCGGCACGGTCGACTGGGTCGTCGCCGAACGCTTCGCCATCCGTGCCTCGGGTCGTGAACCCTTCTCGGCCAGTTACCACGTGCAGTCGCTGCAGCGCGATTTCGATCGACTGACGGCCGTCGCCGAGGAACTGGTGGAGGCCGAGACTGGTCTGCGGTCGGCGGCCGGGCCCGCCCGGGCTCGCGTCACCGATCGACCGGGGTGGATCCGGGCCAATCTGGCCTCGTTCCAACGGCTGCTCGCCCCGATGCTCGATCTCGTGGCCGAACGGGTGGCCGCCAGCCCGATCGCCCCGTTCACCTCGAAGGTGGCCGGCGCCGAGCTCGGACTCGTCCTCGGGTGGATGTCAACCCGCGTGCTCGGTCAGTACGACCTGCTCGTGGTGGAGGAGGAGAACCCGCAGGATCAGGATCTCGTCTACTACGTCGGACCGAATGTGCTGGCCATCGAGAAGCAGTTCGCCTTCCCGCCCGAGGAGTTCCGCATGTGGTTGGCGCTGCACGAGGTCACCCACCGTGCACAGTTCACCGGCGTGCCCTGGCTGCGGGATCACTTCCTGTCGTTGGTGCACGAGTCGATGGCGATGGTCGACCCCGACCCGGCGCGCCTCGACGCCGTCGCCGGTCAGATCATCTCGGCGGTGCGTTCCGGGCGGAATCCACTGGCCGACGGCGGACTCGTTGCGCTCGTGGCCACGCCGGAGCAGCGAGCGGTGCTCGACCGGGTGAACGGGATGATGAGCCTGCTCGAGGGGCACGGTGACGTCACCATGGATCGCGCCGGCCGCCACCTCGTGCCCAGCGCCGATCGCTTCGCCAAGGTGCTCCGTGCCCGACGCGAGTCGGCGCGCGGTTTGAACCGGATCTTCCAGCAACTGATCGGACTGCAGGCGAAGTTGTCGCAGTACGCGCAGGGCGAGGCGTTCATCGCCGAGGTCGAGCGGGTCGGAGGCCCCGAGCTGCTGACCCGCGCCTGGGAGGGACCGGAGAACCTCCCGTTCCTCGAGGAGATCCGACATCCACGGTCGTGGACCGACCGGATGCTGGCGGCCGTGCCGGTCGCCGAGCGGACGTGACGAACGCGCACGCCGCGGTCCTGCGGCGGTGCACGTTCCCGTCATCGGGTGCGCCGTTGGTGTGTGGTGTGTCCGGAGGAGCCGACTCGCTGGCGCTGCTCGTGCTGGCTGTCGCCGCCGGCTGTGATGTCACCGCGGTCCACGTCGACCACGGTCTGCGTCCCGGGTCGGCCGCCGAGGCCGAGCTCGTGCGCGAAGCGGCGGCGCGGTTCGGCGCTGCGTTCCGGAGCGACCGGGTCGTCGTCGGTCTCGGCCCGAATCTCGAGGCCCGCGCCCGTGCTGCGCGACTGGCCGTGCTGGGTCCGGACGCGGCGTTGGGTCACACCGCCGACGATCGGGCCGAGACGATGCTGGTGAACCTCCTGCGCGGAGCCGGGGTGGACGGCCTGGCCTCGATGCGGCCGGGCCCGCGCCACCCGATCCTCGACCTGCGCCGTTCGGAGACCGAGCAGGTGTGTCGAGTCGAGGGGCTGGAACCGTTCACCGATCCGTCCAACGCCGATCCGTCCTTCGTGCGCAACCGGATCCGCCGGGAGGTCCTGCCGTTGCTGGCCGATGTCGCCGGCCGGGACCCGGTGCCGGTGCTCACCCGACAGGCCGAGGTGTTCGCCTCGGTCTCCGATCATCTCCGTTCGGAGGCCGCGGCCCTCGACGTCACCGACGCGGTGGCCCTGCGTGATGCGCCGGCGGCCGTGGCCCGGGTCGCCGTGCGTGAGTGGCTGCGCCGCGACGTGCCCGAGATCCATCCTCCTGATGCTGCGACCGTCGAGCGGGTCCTGGCCGTCGCCCGGTGTGAGACACGGGCGACCGACGTGGGTGCGGGGCGACGGGTGGAGCGGACCGAGATGCGTCTGCGACTCGTCACGTAGTCGAAGGGTCGGGAGTCATCGAGCGTGAACTACATTCGCTCCGTGCCCTTGGGTTCCGCCCGTCACCTCCCCCCCGATGAGGACCCGAGCCTCGGTTCGGTCGTCGTGACCGACGAGCAGTTGCGGGCCAGGGTGGCGGAGCTGGGAGCGGAGATCAGCGCCGACTACGCCGGTCGCGAGGTGTTGCTGGTGGCGGTGCTGAAAGGGGCGGTCATGTTCATGGCCGATCTCTCGCGCTCGATCGATCTCTCGGTGGAGATGGACTTCATGGCCGTGTCCTCCTATGGATCGGCCACCAAGACCAGTGGGGTCGTGCGCATCGTGAAGGACCTCGATGTCGACCTCGCTGGCCGCCACGTGTTGATCGTGGAGGACGTGGTCGACAGTGGTCTGACCCTCAACTACCTGCGCAAGAACCTCGCCGGCCGTAATCCGGCGTCGCTCGAGGTGTGCGCGCTGTTCCTCAAGGAAGGCATCCAGCAGGTCGAGCCCGACCTCCGCTACGTCGGATTCCGGATCCCCGATCAGTTCGTGGTGGGGTACGGGCTCGATGTCGGCGAGCGCTATCGGACCCTGCCCGATCTGCGTGTCTACACGGGTGGTTCCAACGGGAACTGACCTGCGCCCCACAGTCCGCTGGACTCGGCTCGGAACAATGGAGGAGCACTGATGGAATCGGTTGATCTCGATCGCATCTCGGCCGCCGTGCGCGAGATCCTCATCGCCATCGGTGAGGATCCCGATCGCGACGGTCTGCAGAACACGCCGGCGCGGGTGGCCCGCATGTACGCCGAGGTCTTCGCCGGTATGCGTGAGGATCCCCAACGACATCTGCAGGTCATGTTCGAGGCCGATCACGACGAGATGATCATGGTGCGCGACATCTCACTCACGTCGATGTGTGAGCACCATCTCGTGCCGTTCATGGGACGGGCACACGTCGCCTACATCCCGGGTACCGACGGGCGCGTCACCGGCCTGTCGAAGATCGCCCGTCTGGTCGACGCCTACTCCAAGCGACCGCAGGTCCAGGAGCGTCTGACCAGCCAGATCGCCGATGAACTCGAACGCACCCTGCAACCGCGTGGCGTGCTGGTCGTCATCGAGGCCGAGCACCTGTGCATGTCGATGCGAGGCGTGCGCAAGCCCGGATCGACCACGGTCACCTCGGCCGTGCGCGGTCTGTTCCGGGAGAACACGGCGACCCGGTCCGAGGCGATGCGCTTCCTGAACCGGGACTGACGTGGGGGACGTCGTCGCCCGCACCGGTGTCATCCATCGGACCGTCCCACTCGTCATGGGGATCGTCAACGTCACCCCCGATTCGTTCAGCGACGGTGGTCGGCACGACTCGGCCGAGGCCGCCATCGCCCATGGTCTGGAGTTGTTGGCCCAGGGTGCGGCCATCCTCGATGTCGGGGGTGAGTCCAGTCGACCGGGGTCATCACCGGTGGATGCCGCCACCGAGATGGCCCGGGTCCTGCCCGTGGTCGAGGCACTGTCCGCGCACGTCCGGGTGAGCATCGACACCCGCAAGCCCGAGGTGGCGCGCGCCGCAGTGGCCAAGGGCGCCACATTGCTCAACGACATCTCGGCCTCGTTGTGGCCGGTGGCCGCCGAACTCGGTGTCGGCTGGATCGCCATGCACATGCAGGGCGAACCGGCGACGATGCAGGACGATCCCCGCTACGGCGACGTGGTCGAGGAGGTGCGCGCCTTCCTCGCCGAGCGGGCTGCAGCAGCTGCGGCGGCCGGGGTGGAGGAGATCTGGATCGATCCGGGATTCGGCTTCGGCAAGACCGATGCCCACAATCTGGCGTTGCTGTCGCGACTCGATCGGATCGTCGATCTCGGCTGGCCCGTGCTCGTGGGCACCAGTCGCAAGGGCACGTTGGGCAACCTCCTCGCCGCCTCCGATGGTGCGCCGGTACCCGCCGACGATCGATTGGCGGCATCGATCGCCACTGAGGTGTGGGCCATGCAGCAAGGGGCGAGCATGATCCGGGCCCACGACGTCCGCAGCGCCGTCCAGGCGGCGAGAGTCGTGGCAGCATGAGCGTCGTGGCTGGGAAAGGCAAGTGGGCGCAGGGGATCCGACCCCGGAACTTCCACTGGGTGATCGCCGATCGTCTCGCCGTGTGCGAGCGACCAGGCGGGTACGGCGCCAACCATCGCAAGGTGCGGCGTCAGGAGGAGATCATCTGGGTGCGCGAGCAGGGATTCACCTGCGTGATCTCGCTCATCACCGCGCCGCACAACCGCCACAACTACGACGAGCTCGGCGTGGTGTGGCGCCATCGCCCGGTGCCGGAGGACGATCTCGACGTCTTCGAGGCGTCGTTCTTCGAGGAACTCCGGGTCCTGCTGTCGACGGGGGAGCGGGTGCTGCTGCACGCCGAGGAACTCTCGGATCGTGTCTGCGGTCTGGTGGCGGGATACCTGTTGTGGGCCGGACTGGTCGATGACTCACCCACCGTCGTCAACGTCGTCGAGCAACTGACCCAGCGACAGTTGGGCCCGATCGGTCGGGAGTTGGTCTCGATCGCCTCGACGCTCCCCACCCGGAACTGAGCGTCATGGCTGCCGACGACCGGATCGAACTGCGCGGGCTCGTGGTCAACGGGATCTGCGGCGCGCTGCCCGAGGAACGTGAACGGGCCCAGCCACTCGAGGTCGATCTCGACGTGGTGTGTGACCTGGCTTCGGCCGGGGCCTCCGACGATCTCGACGACACGATCGACTACGGCGCGCTCACCGCCACCATCGAGTCGATCATCACCGGTGGCACCCCGTACCTGCTCGAGCGGCTGGCGGCCCGGATCGCCGAGGCCGTGCTCGCCGACGACCGCATCGGTTCGGTCACCGTGTCGGTGCGCAAGTTGCGTCCGCCGGTTCCCCAGACGATGTCGACCTCGGGTGTGACCATCACCAGAGGACGTAGATGACCCGAGCCTTCCTGGGCCTCGGCTCCAACATGGGTGACTCGTGGACGCTCCTGCGGGACGCCGTGGCATCACTCGAGTCGGTGGTCGCTGTGTCGCCGGTCTACCGCACCGATCCCGTGGGCGGTCCCGAGCAGGACCCCTTCCTCAACATCGTCGTCGAACTCGACACCGATCTCGGTGCTCGCGAACTGCTGGGGGTGTGCCACCGGCTCGAGTCGGCGGCCAACCGTGTGCGGATCGAGCGGTGGGGTCCGCGCACGCTCGACGTCGACATCCTGTGGATCGATGGCGTCGAGGTCGACGAGCCCGATCTGCAGGTCCCTCATCCGCGCATGCGGACTCGCCGGTTCGTGATGGCGCCGCTGGCCGATCTCGCCCCCGATCTCACCGGTGACGACTGGGGCGATCGCGCCGAGGGTCGCGTCGATCGAGTCGGGCACCTCGACTCCGAACCGGGCTGAGCAGTTCGTCGGCATCGCCGGTGGCGTGCTGGAATCGACCCCGATGGAGATCGTCACCACCCGCTCCGGATTCCGGGCCCATCTCGACGCCGTCCGGGCCGAGGGCCGCACCGTCGGGCTCGTCCCCACCATGGGCGCGCTCCATGACGGTCATCTCTCTCTGGCGCGAGCGGCCGCGGCCGAGAGCGACGTGGTGGCGCTGACGATCTTCGTGAACCCGTTGCAGTTCGGCGCCGGCGAGGACCTCGACGCCTACCCCCGTCCACTCGAGCGCGATCTCGAACTGGCCGCCTCGGTGGGGGTCGATGTGGCGTTCACGCCATCGGTCGACGAGATGTATCCCGGACCGCAACTCACCTCGGTGCACGTCGGGGACCTCACCGCCACCATGGAGGGTGCCAACCGTCCGACGCACTTCGACGGCGTCGCCACCGTGGTCACCAAGTTGTTCAACCTCGCCGGGCCCTGTCGGGCCTACTTCGGCGAGAAGGACTTCCAACAGTTGGCCGTGGTCCGGCGGATGGCCATCGATCTCGATCAGCCGGTGACCGTGGTCGGGTGCCCGATCGTCAGGGAGCCCGACGGCCTCGCCCTGTCGAGCCGCAACGTCTACCTGACCCCGGCGCAGCGTTCGGCGGCGGTCGTGGTCAACCGCGCCCTGCGCGAGGGCGCCGCGCTCATCGGTGATGGCGAACGTGATCGGGCCACCATCGAGGCCCACATGGCCGCCGTGGTGGCGGCCGAGCCCTTGGCCGAACTGGACTACGCCGTGGTCGTCGATCCGGTCACCCTCGTCGCCCCCGACCGCCTCGAGTCCGGATCCGAGGTACGCCTGTGCGCAGTGGTCCGCTTCGGGACCACCCGTTTGCTCGACAACCTCGGCGTCGGCGTAGCCTGAGGATGCCCTTCCGTACGGCGACCCTCCCGGGCGCCAAGCAACAGGAGCCCCGATGCAGCGTCGCATGATGAAGTCGAAGATCCATCGGGCGTCGGTGACCGACGCCAACCTCCATTACGTGGGGTCGATCACCATCGACACCGAACTGATGGAACTGGCCGACCTGCGCGAATGGGAGCAGGTGCACGTCGTCGACATCGACAATGGCGCCCGCTTCGAGACGTACGTCATCCCGGGCGGACCGGGGGCGATGTGCCTCAACGGCGCGGCGGCCCGCCTGGTCCAGAAGGGTGACCGGATCATCGTCATCAGCTACGCCGACTACGACGAGTCCGAGTTGGAGGGCTTCGCTCCAACCATCGTGCACGTCGACCGTTCCAATCGCGTGATCGACGAGTTCGAGGCCGTCTCCATCGCCTCCGACGAGCATCCCTCGACCTTCCTCGCCTGAACGCCGAACCCGCGCCAAGCCCCATGACCGACTTCGATCTGCTCGTCGTCGGTTCAGGGATCGCCGGCCTCACCGCCGTCCTGCGCACCGACCCGACGCAGCGCGTCGGCGTGATCGCCAAGGGACCGCTGGAACGAGCCACCACCATGTGGGCCCAAGGTGGCGTGGCGGCGGTGCTCGATGCGTCGATCGACTCCACCGAGGCCCACCTCGCCGACACCGTCGCCGCCGGAGGCGGACTGTGCGATGTCGATGCCGTGCGCGTCCTCGTCGACGAGGGACCTGAACTGGTGCGCGGACTCGATGCCATCGGTGTCGAGTTCGACCGCGATGGGCACGGTCGGCTCCTGTTGGCTCGTGAAGGTGGTCATTCGGCGCCGCGCATCGTGCACGCCGGGGGTGCGGCCACCGGGGCCGAACTCGAACGGGCGCTGGTCGCAGCGGTTCGGTCGCGGGGGGTGACGATCCACGAGCACGCCTTCGCCATCGACCTGCTCGTCGAGCACGGTCGGTGCGTCGGAGTGCGCACCCTGCTGGCCGACGGCCGGGTCGTCGACCTGCGCGCCCGCCATGTGCTGCTCGCCGCCGGTGGCGCCGGCCAGATGTACGCCGTGACCACCACGCCCGTCGGATCCACCGGTGACGGGATCGCCATGGCGCTGCGGGCCGGTGCCGCCGTGGCCGATCTGGAGTTCGTGCAGTTCCATCCCACCGCGCTCCATCACGAACGGGTGCCCAAGCCGTTGCTGTCCGAGGCCCTGCGCGGGCACGGCGCGCTCATCGTCGATATCAATGGTGAACGCTTCGTCGATGAGTTGCTGCCCCGCGATCAGGTCAGCCGGGCCATCACTGCTCGAATGCACGACCTCGGTGTCGATCATTGTCTGCTCGACGTGCGGGGACTCGCCGACTTCCCCACTCGGTTCCCGACGATCGCCGCCGTGCTGGCCGAGGTCGGCCTGGATCCGACTGTCGATCTGCTGCCCATCGCGCCGGCCGCGCACTACCTGTGCGGTGGTGTGCTCACCGACCTCGACGGTGCCACCAGTCTCCCCGGACTGTGGGCGGCTGGTGAGGTGGCCTGTACCGGTGTGCACGGCGCCAACCGTCTGGCCTCGAACTCTCTGCTGGAGGGACTGGTGTTCGGGGCTCGGGTGATCGACGCCATCGCTTGCGGCGTCGACACCTGCTCGATGAACGGAGCCATGCGCGCCCTCGACGATCCGCGTCTGCCATGGCGGCCGCCGGCGTTGCTGCCCGTCGATCCGGTCGTCGCCGACCCTCTCTCGGTCACGCGAGCCCGCGCCGACCTGCAACGGGCGATGACCCGAGGCGCCGGGGTGCTGCGTGACGCCGGATCGTTGGCCGACACTGCGGCGGTGGTCGGTGCCATCGATGGGCTGCCCGCCGGCGTCGCCGGGTGGGAGGCGGCCAACTTGCGTGACGTGGCCTCGGCCCTGCTGGTGGCGGCCGCCGCCCGTACCGAGTCCCGCGGCGCGCATGCCCGTCGTGACTTCCCCGGCACCGATCCGACGCAGGCCCGCCGGCTGGTGCTGACATGACCGGTTCGCCCTCGACGCATCCGACCGGGCAGGCTTTCGGGATGTCTGCGCCCTTGCCGCCGCCCCGCACTGCGGTCGTCGATGCCGTGACCCGGGCGTTGGCCGAGGACCTCGAACCGCTGGGCGACGTCACCTCGTCGTTGTTGCCGGCCGATCTGGTGGCCACCGCCCGCTTCGTGGTCCGGGTCGACGGAGTGATCGCCGGATGCGACTGCGTCACCGAGACCTACGCCCGTCTCGATCCCTCCGTCTCGGTCGCATGGTCGGTCGCCGACGGCGACGCCGTGGTGGCCGGCACCGAACTGGCCGCCGTCACCGGACCGCTTCCCTCGTTGCTCACCGGGGAACGCACGGCACTGAACCTCCTCGGACATCTCTCGGGCATCGCCACCACCACTGCTGCGTTCGTGGCCGCGGCCCGCGCCGGTGGGAGCGCTCAGGTGTGGGACACGCGCAAGACCACCCCCGGCCTCCGGGCGCTGGAGAAGGCTGCCGTCCGCGCCGGCGGGGGTCGCAATCACCGCGGGAACCTCAGCGACTGGATCCTGCTCAAGGACAACCACATCGCGCTCTATGGCATCGCCGATGCCGTGGCCCGGGCCCGGGCCATGTGGCCGGCCAAGACGGTGCATGTCGAGTGCGACACCATCGAGCAGGTGCGCGAGGCCCTCGATTCCGGAGCCGACGCGCTGTTGCTCGACAACATGTCGCCCGAGAAGGTGCGCGACTGCGTCGCCATCGTCGACCTGGAGGCAGCGTCGGCCAGGCGTCCACTGCTCGAGGCTTCCGGCGGCATCACGCTCGACACCATCGGCGCCTACAGCGCCACCGCTGTCGACTGCATCTCGGTCGGTGGTCTCACCAACTCCTCTCCGGTGCTCGACATCGGCCTCGACATCCAGACCGGTGCTGCGACCGGCGCTGCGAACGATGCTGCGACCGCTACCGATTCCGGTACCGGGTCGGACTGAGGGGGGCCGGTCATGCTGCTCGCCGTCGATGTCGGCAACACCCAGACCGTGGTCGGACTCTACGAACTGGTGGACCGCACCGCCGCCGGTCGTCGTCCGGAGGATGGCCTGCTCGACACCTGGCGCATCTCCACCATCGCCGATCGCACCCGCGACGAACTTGCCGTGACCCTGCAGGGCTTCCTCGCCCTGCGCGGCAACTCGTTCCGGGAGATCGCCGGCATCGTCGTGTCGTCGGGGGTGCCGCGGGTGACCGCCACCCTGCGCGACGTGACCTCCCGGCACTTCGACTTCGAACCGATCGTCATCGAACCCGGTGTCCGCACCGGCATCCGCATCGACTACGACAATCCCAAGGAGGTCGGCGCCGACCGCATCGCCAATGCCATCGGTGCCTATGACCTCTACGGCGGGCCGACGATCGTCGCCGACTTCGGCACCGCAACCACCTGTGATGCGGTGAGCGACGACGGCGTGTACCTGGGTGGCGCCATCGCACCGGGTATCGAGATCTCACTCGACGCGCTGGTCGGTCGTGCCGCAGCGCTGCGGGCCGTCGAGTTGAAGGAACCGCGGGGCGTCCTCGGCAAGTCCACCGTCGAGTCGATCCAGTCGGGTGTGCTGTACGGCTTCGCCGCGCAGGTCGACGGGCTGTGTGCGCTCATCGAGCGACAACTGGGTCCCTGCACCGTCATCTCCACCGGCGGTCTGGCCGAGACGATCACGCCGTTCTCCGAACGCATCCAGCACACCGAGCCGTGGCTGACGCTCCACGGACTGCGACTCGTGTACGACAAGAACGCCTGAGTCGTCGCGTCAGGCGGCGGCGTCGACGGTGCCGAGCAGGTGCTCGGCCGCTTCGCCCAGAGCGGTCACCGCTTCGGTGCCCACGAACGGCTCGATGGCCCGCTGCCCGTCGGTGATGAACGCCCGCGCGGTGTCGAGCGCACCCTTCACCTCGGCCGACTCGCGCACGAGGGCGCGCGCTGCGTCGAGGGTGATCGGATCGTCGACTGGCTCCAGTGAGCCGTCGGTCGGCGAGAGTTGCACCAGCAGGCGACGCAATTGCTCCGCCTCCGGGCCGCCAGCGCCGAGGATGCGGATGACCGGCAGGGTGTAGGTGCCCTCGACGAGGTCGTGGCCCGCCGGCTTGCCCAGTTCGGCGTCGGTGGCGGTCAGATCCAGCAGGTCGTCGACGATCTGGAAGGCCATGCCGAACCCGCGACCGAAGGTGCTGAACGCATCGATCTGGTCACGGGGCAGTCCGGCCACGATGCCGCCGATCCGACACGAGGTGGCCAACAGCGAGGCGGTCTTCCCGTCGATCGATCGCAGGTACGCCTCCTCTGTGCGGTGGAGGTCGAAGGCGTGCTGCAACTCGAGCACCTGTCCCTCGCACAGTCGACCGATGGTGGCGGCCAGCAACCCGGCCACCTCGGTGCCGAGCGAGGCGGCGATCTCCGAGGCCCGGGCCAGGAGGAAGTCTCCGGCGAGGATGGCCTTGAGGTTGCCCCAGCGGGCGGTGACGCTCTCGACGGTGCGGCGGGTGGTGGCGTCATCCATCACATCGTCGTGATAGAGCGAGCCGAGATGCACCAACTCGACGGAGACGGCACCCATGATCACGCCCTCGGATGCCGCTCGCATCGACGACGACGATGCCGCTGCGGCGGTGATGGCGAACGCCGGTCGAACCCGCTTGCCACCAGCGAGGATGAGGTGGCTGGCCACCTCGGTGAGGAAGTCGTCCTCGGTCACCACCGATGCGCGCAGGGCGTCCTCCACCCGTGCCAAGTCGGATTGGACGACCGGATAGCGCAGCAGAGGGGAGGCCGACGACATGTCGGGAAGGGTACGCCCGCCCCGCTGTCGTCGAAACCCTCACCGGCGAGTGCCGTTCGACCGTCGCAACCGGCTCGATGAGGAGGCCCGGGCGGCGAGGCGCTGTCAGGGGTGCTGGGTACACTCGCTCCACTGCCCGCCTCCGGGGTGCCCGGGGGAGGGTGCTCACTGAAAGCAGGTGCTGATGTTCGAACGGTTCACCGACAGGGCCCGGCGGGTCGTGGTGCTGGCGCAGGAGGAAGCGCGCCTGCTCAACCACAACTACATCGGTACCGAGCACATCCTCCTCGGCCTCATCCACGAGGGCGAGGGTGTGGCGGCCAAGGCCCTCGAGTCCCTCGGGATCTCGCTGGAGGCCGTCCGCTCGCAGGTGGAGGAGATCATCGGCCAGGGCGGCTCGTCGCCCAGCGGGCACATCCCGTTCACCCCTCGGGCCAAGAAGGTCCTCGAACTGTCGTTGCGCGAGGCGCTGCAGCTCGGTCACAACTACATCGGCACCGAGCACATCCTCCTCGGTCTCATTCGTGAGGGCGAGGGTGTCGCTGCGCAGGTGTTGGTGAAGCTCGGTGCCGATCTGTCGCGTGTGCGCCAGCAGGTCATCCAGTTGCTGTCGGGCTACAGCGGTCCGGGTCCGCAGCAGGGCGAGAAGGCCGGTGCGCCCGCCGGTGGATCGAGCGAGGCCAGTCAGGGTGGTTCGGCCGTCCTCGATCAGTTCGGTCGCAACCTCACGCAACTGGCTCGGGAGAAGAAGCTCGATCCGGTGATCGGCCGCGCCCGCGAGACCGAGCGCGTCATGCAGGTGCTGAGTCGTCGCACCAAGAACAACCCCGTCCTCATCGGCGAGCCCGGCGTGGGCAAGACCGCCATCGTCGAGGGACTGGCCCAGGCCATCGCCTCGGACAACGTGCCCGAGACTCTGCACAACAAGCAGCTCTACACCCTCGACCTCGGCGCGCTCGTCGCCGGGTCGCGTTACCGCGGTGATTTCGAGGAGCGCCTCAAGAAGGTGCTCAAGGAGATCAAGACCCGCGGCGACATCATCCTGTTCATCGACGAGATCCACACGCTCGTCGGCGCCGGTGCGGCCGAGGGCGCCATCGATGCGGCCAGCATCCTCAAGCCCATGCTCGCCCGTGGCGAGCTCCAGACCATCGGGGCCACCAC
>JBJTGD010000018.1:0-7378 GCA_046093735.1 Acidimicrobiia bacterium
GACGTGGTGGCCGTGGTGCCGGGCATCCGGCCCGCCGGAGTCGGCGCCGACGACCAGGCCCGGCCCGCCACACCGACCGCGGCCATCACCGCCGGGGCCTCGGTGTTGGTCATCGGCAGGGCCGTGACCGGTGCCGCCGACCCGGAGGCCGCCGCCGCCGCCATCGCCGCCGAGGTGGCCGCCGGGGCGCCTTGAAATACTAGGTCCACTCGGCCACACTTTGCATATGAATGTTTCTAGGAGTGCTACGTCATCGTCGGTTCGGGTCCTGATCGCACTGGCGTTGGTCGCCGGTGTGGTCGTGTCGGTGGCGGCACCGGCGTCGGCGGCGGCTCTGACCTTCACCAACCGCACCACCGCCGACGGCCTCGGACATAACTCGGTCCGTGGGGTGGCGGTGGACGGTTCGACTGTGTACGCCGCCACGCAAAGCGGGTTGAGTATCTCCACCAACGGCGGCACGTCGTTCACGAACAGGACCACGACCAACGGTCTCGGCAACAACGAGCAAAATGGGGTGGCGGTGTCCGGTTCGACGGTGTACGCCGCCACGGTCGGTGGGTTGAGCATCTCGACCAACGGGGGCGCGTCGTTCACGAACAGGACTACGGCCAACGGCCTCGGGCACAACTTCGTCTACGCGGTGACGGTGGTCGGTTCGACGGTGTACGCCGGCACGCAGGGGGGGTTGAGCATCTCCTACGATGGCGGGGCGTCGTTCACGAACAGGACCACGGACAACGGCCTCGCGCACAACTCCGTCTACAGCGTTGCGGTGTCCGGTTCGAATGTGTACGCCGCCACGTCCTTTGGGTTGAGCATCTCGACCAATGGGGGCTGGTCGTTCACGAACAGGACTACGGCCAACGGCCTCGCCTTCAACTTTGTCAACGGCGTTGCGGTGTCCGGGTCGTCGGTGTATGCCTCCTCGAAAGATGGGTTGAGCATCTCCACCGACGGGGGTGTTTCGTTCACGAACAGGACCACGGCCAACGGTCTCGGGAGCAACTCGCTCGCCAGCGTTGTGGTATCTGGTTCGAATGTGTACGCCGCCACGGGTGGTGGGTTGAGCATCTCCACGGATGGGGGCGCCTCGTTCACGAACTACACCACTGCTGATGGCCTCAGTCGCAACTTCGTCACCCGCGTTGCGGTGTCGGGTTCGACGGTGTACGCCTCTGATGGGGGGGCGGGGAACACCCACCCCAGTGGGTTGAACATCTCGGTGACGCCGTCGTCGGTGGCGACGCTGTCGGACCTGTCGCTGTCGACGGGGACCTTGAGTCCGTCGTTCGACTCGGCGACGACCAGCTACACGGCGTCGGTGTCGAATGTGACGTCGTCGATGACGGTGACGCCGACGGCGACTGATGCGGGTGCGACGATCACGGTGAATGGTGTGGCCACGGCGTCGGGTTCGGCGTCGGCGTCGATTCCGTTGAGTGTGGGGACCAACACGATCACGGTGGTGGTGACCGCGGCCGATGGCACGACGATCAGCACGTACACGACGGTGGTGACTAGGGCGGCGGCGGAGACGATGGCGCCGGTGGGTTCGGGTGTGGCGTCGCCGGCGGCTGTGGTGAACGGGACGGTTACGTTGTCGCCGGGGTCGGGGACGTCGGCGAGCACGAGTTTCGCTCTGGCTCTGAATGGTGGTTCGTCGTGTCCTGGTGATGGGGCGGCGGGGTATTCGTGGCAGACGTTCCTGATCGATTCGTCGGTGGATCTGCAGACGGTGCAGTTCGATTCGACGGGTCCGGTGCCGTCGTTGCCGGGCGATGCGGGCAAGTACTCGAAGGCCCTGTTCGACACGTCGTCGGTGAAGGTGTTGGCCCAGACCCCGCAGGCCGGGACGGGCACGATCGCGCCGATCCCGACGATGTCGTTCGCCGGGAATCTGCCGGTGGCCGATGGGACCTATCACGTCGGGATCGCCTGCACCTCCGGCACGCCGGGCACGTCGCAGTTGAAGTCGTTGTGGTCGGGGGTGGTGACGTTCTCGAACTCGGGGACCGAGTGGAACCAGAACACCGGGTTCACGCCGATGACCCCGAAGCGGGTCTATGACACCCGTGACTACGAGGCTCAGGGTCTGCGTGAGGTCACCAAGCAGCGGGTTGGTCCGGATGCGCCTGTGTGTGTGGCGATCGCCGGTGTGGGTGGGGTGCCGACCACGGCGACGGCGGTGTCGTTGAACGTGGTGGCCACCGAGAACGATGCTGCGGGGTTCTTGACGGTGTATCCGGGTGGCATGTCTCGTCCGGGCACGGCGTCGGTGAACTATGTGGCCAATGACATCGCGTCGAACGCAGTCATCACCGGTTTGGACTCTTCCGGTGTGGCGTGTGTGCATTCGATGGTTTCGGCCCATGTGGTGGTGGATGTGACGGGCTGGTTCCCGCGCGGTTCGTCGTTCACGGCCGTCACGCCCGTTCGGGCCATCGACACCCGTGCGGGGGAGACGCCCGGTGTGCGGCCGGTGGCGACCGACAAGGTCGGTCCGACCAACACCCTCGAGGTCAAGCTCACCGACCTGGGTTCGACCGTGCCGGCGTCGGGGGTGGGGGCGGTGGCGGTCAACGTCACCGTGACCGAACCAGACAGTGCCGGGTTCGTGACCGTGTGGGCCTGTGGGACCCGACCGGACACGTCGTCGGTGAACTACGCGGCCGGTCAGATCATCCCCAATCTGGTGATCACCCAGGTGTCAGCGACGGGCACGGCGTGCTTCCACTCGTCGACGAACGCCCATGTGGTCGTCGATGTGGTCGGGTGGTTCGCATCGACCGGCTCCTACACCGCCATCGCCCCGGCCCGCATGGCCGACAGCCGCGACGGTGCTTCGGGTCTGCGACCGTTCGCGGTGCGGAAGTTGAACCCGATCAGTTACGCCCCGACGATCAACTTCTTCTCCGTTGGGTCGTTGCCGGGCAATGTTCGGGCCGTGGTGTTGGTCATCACCGTCGACCAGACCGAGGGCCCCGGGTTCATCACGGCCTACCCCGCCGGCGCCCGGCCCTACACGTCGTCGCTGAACTACAAGGAATCGGGGTTGACCCGATCCAACACCGTCGTCATGTGCCCCTCGGCCTCCGGTGACGTCAGCTTCTACTCGATGACCTCGACCCATCTGATCATCGACGTCGTCGGCTACTTCACCTGACCCGACCGTCGAACCCATCCGCAACACACGTCGGGGCCCTGCGGGGCCCCGACGACGCGCCCGGCCCAACGGCCCTCGGCCTGCGTCACAGGGCAGGGGCTAGGGTTCGCGCCATGCCGCAGCCCCCTGCACTGACGCCCGAGCAGCGGGCCGCCGCGCTGGCCAAGGCGGCCGAGGCCCGCAAGGTCCGCGCCGCGGTGAAGGAACGACTCAAGGGCGGTGACCTCACCTTCCGGCAGGTGCTCGACCTGGCCGAGACCGACGAACTCGTCGCCGGCATCAAGGTGGTCGCCATCCTCGAATCGCTCCCGGGTGTGGGCAAGGTGACCGCCCGCCGCACGATGGCCGACGTGGGGATCGCCGATTCCCGGCGGCTGCGCGGCCTGGGTGATCAGCAGCGCAGGGCCCTGCTCGACTCCTTCGGCTGACCATGGTCGTGGTCGGGTGCGGACCCGGTGGGGTCGGCAAGGGAACCGTGGTGGCCCGACTGGTGGCCGAGGATCCCACCCTGTGGTTGTCGCGGTCGTGGACGACACGTCCCCGTCGTCCGGGTGAGGCGGACGACGCCTACGTGTTCGCGGACCGCGCCGCGTTCGAGACGGCCATTGCCGAGGGACGGTTCCTCGAGCACGCCGAGTTCCTCGGCAATCTCTACGGCACGCCGTGGCCCGAGGCCGACGGTCGTGATGTCGTCCTCGAGATCGAGGTGCAGGGCGCGGCCCAGGTGCTCGAACGCATCCCTGATGCGCTCCTCATCCTGCTCGAGCCCCCGTCGGCCGAGGTGCAGGCCGCCCGCATGATCGAGCGGGGTGATCGGCCCGAGCAGGTGGCCGAACGGGTGGCCGTCGCCGCCACCGAAGTGGCCGAGGGCCGCCGGCTGGGCGCCATAAGCGTGGTCAACGACGAGCTCTCCCATACGGTGGCCGAGGTGCGGGCCCTCATCGACGCCCGGCGGGCCTGAGCGGTCCATCGCACCGGTCCCGGCCCGGGCTGTCGACCGGCACCGGTCCCGGGGTATCGTCTTCGGTCTCCCGTGCCTGCCCGAAGGAGCCCCTGTGGCCCAGATCCACGATTCGATGATCAACCCCCGGATCGAGCACCTGCTCTCCAAGGTCGACTCACGGTTCTCGTTGGTGACCCTCGGTGCCCAGCGGGCCCGGCAGATCAACGCCTACTTCAACCAGCTGGGTGAGGGTCAGGGCTCCAACGTGCCGCCCCAGGTCACGTCGCTGGCCCGCAAGCCGCTCTCCATCGCCTTCGAGGAGATCGTGGTCGACAAGATCGTGCCCGTGCGCATCGACCGCACCGAGGCCGAGGTGGAGGCCGACGCCGAACTCGAGGCCGAGCAGTTGGCCGAGGCCATCGACGGCGAACCGGTCGTCGAGGACTGAGTCCGCGTCCGGCGGTCCCATGAGCGCGCTCTCCGGCCGTCGCATCGTCCTCGGGATCACCGGGGGCATCGCCGCCTACAAGGCGATCGAGGTGTGTCGTCGACTCGTCGACGCCGGCGCCCATGTCGTACCTGTCATGACCGAGGGCGCGCAGCGGTTCGTGGGGGAGACCACCTTCAGCGCACTGGCCTCGGAGAAGGTGCAGACGAGTCTGTGGGACGAGACCTCACCCATCCCGCACACCCGGCTGGGTCAGGACAACGACCTCATCCTCGTGGCGCCGGCCACTGCCCGGCTGCTGAGCGCCTAGGCCCACGGCTATTCCGACGATCTGCTCACCGCCACGCTCATCGCCACCCGGGCGCCGGTGATCGTGTGTCCGGCCATGCACACCGAGATGTGGGAGCACCCGGCCGTGCAGGACAACCTCACGCTGTTGCGGTCCCGTGGCGTGCTCGTGGTGCCGCCGGCCGAGGGGCGCCTGGCCGGTGGGGACGTGGGTGCCGGTCGACTGGCCGATCCCGACGACATCGTGGCTGCGGTGGAACGGGCGCTGACCACCGAGGACCTCACCGGTCTGCGCGTGCTGGTCACTGCCGGTGGCACCCGCGAGGCCATCGATCCGGTGCGGGTCATCACCAACCGTTCCTCGGGCAAGCAGGGCCACGCCCTCGCCGCCGAGGCTGCCGCCCGCGGCGCCAAGGTGACGCTGGTGACCACCGTGGACCTGCCCGTCCCGGTCGGTGTCGATGTGGTCCGCGTCGTCAGTGCCGCCGAGATGGAGGCGGCCGTGATGCCCCGAGCCGCTGAGCACGACGTCGTGGTGATGGCCGCGGCCGTGGCCGACTTCCGCCCGGTGACCGTGGCCGACCACAAGATCAAGAAGGAAGAACTGGGGGCCGATGGTCCGCCGAGGATCGTCCTCGAACCCACCCACGACTTCCTCGTCGATCTCGGCCAGCGCAAGGCGCCGGGTCAGATCATCGTGGGCTTCGCCGCCGAGACCGACGACGTGGAGGCCAATGCCCGGGGCAAGCTCGAACGCAAGCACCTCGACCTCATCGTGGCCAACGACGTGGCCGCGCCGGGTGTCGGGTTCGAGCACGACACCAACGCCGTGACCATCCTCTCCGCCGACCGCACGGTGACGTCGGTCCCGCTGGCCGACAAGCGGGTGGTGGCCGCCGCGGTCCTCGACGCCGTGCTGGCCGTCCGGGGACGTCGGACACAGGCGGCTGCCGACTAGGTTCGGGGGATTCTCGTCCCCTCAGGAGCAACCGTGAGCAGCTGGACCTTCACCTCGGAATCGGTGACCGAGGGTCATCCGGACAAGATGGCCGACCAGATCTCCGACGCCATCCTCGACGCCATGTTGGCCGAGGACCCGATGAGCCGCGTCGCCTGCGAGACGCTGGTCACCACCGGTCTGGCCATCGTGGCCGGCGAGGTCACCACTGCGGGGTACGTCGACATCCCCTCCATCGTGCGCGACACGATCTGTGAGATCGGCTACGACCGCGAGTCCTACGGGTACGACGGCAAGACCGTCGGGGTCATGGTGACGCTCGACGCGCAGAGTCCCGACATCGCCCAGGGCGTGGACGACTCCGAAGAGGTGCGCACCGGCACGTCGGGGGAGGACATCCTCAACAAGCAGGGTGCCGGTGACCAGGGGATGATGTTCGGGTACGCGTGCGACGAAACCGATGTGCTTATGCCGCTGCCCATCCATGTCGCCCACCGCATGGCCGAGCGACTGGCCGACGTGCGCAAGTCCGGCGCCGTTCCTTACCTGCGCCCTGACGGCAAGACGCAGGTCACGTTCGACTACGTCGATGGCAAGCCGGTCCGACTGCGCACCGTGCTCATCTCCACCCAGCACAACGACGGCATCGACAGCGACGATGCGATCCGCCCCGATCTCATCGAGCAGGTGATCCGCCCGGTGATCCCCGCCCAGTTCGCCGACGACGACTACACGGTGCTGGTGAACCCGACCGGTCGGTTCGTGATCGGCGGTCCCGTGGGCGACGCCGGCCTCACCGGCCGCAAGATCATCGTCGACACCTACGGCGGCATGGCCCGCCACGGCGGTGGTGCCTTCTCGGGCAAGGACCCGTCGAAGGTCGACCGTTCGGCCGCCTACGCGGCGCGGTGGGGGGCCAAGAACGTGGTGGCCTCGGGCGCCGCGGCTCGCTGTGAGGTGCAGGTGGCCTACGCCATCGGTGTGGCCCATCCCGTGTCGATCATGGTCGAGACCTTCGGAACGGCCACGGTCGACGAGGAGCGCATCGCTGCGGCCGTGCGCGAGGTGTTCGACCTCCGTCCCGCGGCCATCGCCCGCGACCTCGACCTGCGCAAGCCGCGCTACCGCCAGACTGCGGCCTACGGGCACTTCGGTCGCACCGGCGACGCCTTCACCTGGGAGCGCATCGACCGGGTCGACGACCTCAGGTCCGCACTCGGACTCTGAACCGTTCGTCGGGGGCACGTCGGTGACGGTGCCCCGATGAGCGAGGGTCAGGACCGACTCGGGTTCGACGAACCCGAGGACGCCGACGTACCCGTTGCGGCCAGCGCGCCCGAGCAGGCATCGGCGCGGTCGACGCGTGCGTCGTCGTCGCACTCCCGTGAGTCGTCGGATGCGGTGAGGCGCGTGGTGCGGGTGCTGCCCGACGAACCGGCCATCGGTCGGGAGTTCGACTACTCCGTCCCGGCCGCCATGGTCGAGCAGGTGCGGATCGGCACCATCGTGCGCGTGCCGCTGCACGGTCGACGCGTGGGCGGTTGGGTGATGGCCGACGACGTCGAACCACCGGAG
>JBJTGD010000019.1:0-10544 GCA_046093735.1 Acidimicrobiia bacterium
GAACCGGATCGATCCAGCGTCGATGTAGCGCGACAGCGAGTGCAACTCGTCGTGACCGTTGAGGTACACCGGTTGGCGACCGACCACCGGGAAGTCCCACTCCCGCTTCACCGAATGCGTCGGGTACTCGCGCCACTCCCGGTCGATCCACGTCCACACCTTGATGAATTCACGGAAGTTGATCTCCGGATCGAAGTTGGTGGCGAAGTAGCGGCCGTGGCTTCCGGCGTTCACGTCGATGATGTCGATCGTGTCGATCGTGTCGAAGTACTCGTTGGCGGCCAACGCGCAGTAGGCGTTCACCACACCCGGGTCGAACCCGGCACCGAGGATGGCGGTGACACCCGCGGCGTCGCAGCGTTCGGCCCGCTTCCACTCGTAGTTCGCATACCAGGGCGGGTCCTCACACACGGCGTCGGGTTCCTCGTGGATCGCCGTGTCGATGTAGGCCGCGCCCGTGGCCAGACAGGCCTCCAGCACCGACATGTTGAGGAAGGCGGTGCCCAGGTTCACGACGATCTGCGAGTCGGTCTCACGGATGAGCGCCACGGTGGCGTCGACCTCGAGGGCATCGAGTTGGCGGGCGTGGAGCCGACGGGACGGATCGGCCACGTGCCCGAGCCGACGCACGCTCTCGAGGATCCCCTCGCACTTGGTCAGGGTCCGCGAGGCGATGCAGATATCGCCGAGCAGATCGTTGTGCATCGCCGCCTTGTGGGCCGCCACGTGGGCGACGCCTCCGGCACCGATGATGAGCACATTGCGCTTCACGCCGTTCCCACTCCCCTTCGACCTCTCCGGTGACCTCTTCTCGACCTGCGCCGGCACCGGAGGCTCCGCCCGGCCGGACGGCGCCATTCGGGCCCTGCGCAGTGTGGCAGACGGGGACGGTCCGACCCGACCAACCTCAGGAGAGATCGGACTCGAAATCGGCGTAGGTGAACTCCCGCACCACCTCGACGGTGCCGTCGAGTCGACGCACCACGATCGAGGGCTTGGGGATCCCGTTGAACCATGAGGTCTTGACCATCGAGTAACCAGCGGCGTCGGCGAACCTGACCTCATCGCCCACCCGCAACGGCGCGGCGAGTGAGTACTCACCGAACACGTCACCGGCCAGACAGGTGCGACCGGCGATCTGGACTCGGTGGTCTCCGGGCGCGGGGGCGGTGAGGGCCGGTGACGTCCCGTAGATGAGGTGGTCGGGCAGATGGGGCTCGACCGCGGCGTCGACCACGGCCACCGGCATCTCGTTGTCGACCACGTCGAGCACGGTGGTGACCAACTCGGCACTGCGGGTGATGGCCGCCTCACCGGGCTCGAGGTAGAGCTGGACCCCGAAGCGCTCGGCGAACTGGCGGAGGCGATCACACAGACGATCGATCGGATACCCGGGAGCGGTGAAGGCGATGCCACCACCGAGACTCACCCACTCGACAGCGTCGAGGACATCGGCGTAGCGCGCTCCGATCGCATCGAGGGATCGACACAGCGCCTCGACATCGTCGTTCTCGCAGTTGAAATGGAACATCAGCCCGTCGAGCCGATCGGCGAGGCCGCGCAGCTCGGCGTCATCGGTGACGCCGAGGCGGGAGTGGGGTCGTGCCGGATCGGCGAGGTCGTAGTGCGAGTGACTGAGACCGGGGTTGACGCGCACACCGATCGACACATCACCGGCCAGATCGGCCAGAGTCCGCAGTTGCGAGGCGGAGTTGAAGAGCAACTTGTCGGCGAAGGCGGCGACCTCGGCCACCTCTTCGGCGGTGAAGGCCACGCTGTAGGCGTGCACCTCCCCGCCGAAACGCTCCCGTCCGAGTCGGGCCTCGAAGGGGGCGCTGCTGGTGGTGCCGTCGAGATGACGGGCCATGAGCGGGAACACGCTCCAGGTGGAGAAGCACTTCAGAGCCAGGACACAACGGGCCCCCGACCGGGTGCGGACCTCGTCGATGACCTCGAGGTTGCGCAACAGCGCCGCCTCGTCGAGCAGGTAGTACGGCGTGCGGGGCCCGGACATGTCCCGACGCTACCGAGCACACCGGGTCGGGCCCGAACCGGTCAGGTCACAGCCGATTCAGGCCCCGTCCACCAGCGGAACTCCCGGTCGAGGAACTGCTCGAACTCGGACGGCGGACGCTCGCCGGCGGCCACCTCTCGGCGCAGCGAGAAGGCACGAGCGATGGTGGCCCGAGCGGTCTCGGTGGTCATCGCTCCGTCGAGCACCGACGCCGACACCCGACATTCGAACTGCGCGCAGGCACTGGGCCGGTGCAGGCCATGGATCGTGCACCGGCCGTCGGTCACCGCCGGACAGGGCAGGGCGAACACCGGTGGTTCGGCGGCGGCGACGATCTCCACCCCGAGCATCCGCAGGGGTGCGCCGAGGTCGCTCTCGTCGGCCACGGCCAAGTGCGAGACCACGGTGCCGTCGCAGCACAGGCCGCATCCGATGCAGATGCTCACGATGACCCTCGACGGCACTCGTCGGCCGAGGTCCGGACGGTCATCGCCTCGGAACGGCCCGCACCGGGTAGTGGAGCCACCCGGCGAACTGGTTGGCCCGGAGACGCACCGGTTCACCCGCCGGCTCGAACCGATCGACGCGTCGCAGCAGTTCCGAGAGGACCAGTCGGAGATCGAGGCGAGCCAGTTGCGCGCCGATGCAGAAATGCGGGCCGCCACCACCGAAGGCGACGTGATCGAGCGGTTGCCGGGCGGGATCGAACCGGTCGGGGTCGACGAAGTGCGACTCGTCGCGATTGGCCGAGACGTAGGCGAGCAGGACCTTGTCGCCGGCCCGAATGGTGCGGCCCCGCAGCTCGTGCTCACGGGTGGCCGTGCGCCGGAAGTACATGACCGGCCCCCGCCAGCGCAGCAGTTCCTCCACCACCTCGGCCGGACACTCGCCGCCCTTCCACGCCGCGAAGATCGTCGGATCCTCGACCCACGCGTTCACGAACTCGACGATCGAATGCGCAGTGGTGCTGAGACCGCCCACCAGCACCGCAGGGAAGAAGGCCACGATCTCGTCGTCGCTCAAGCGGTGCTCGACGCCGTCCTCGACGATGGCTGCATCGACGAGATCGGTGACCACCCCGTCGTACCCGGCGCGGTTCTCGCGCACGCGGGTGATCAGGTCGCGTCCGTAGGCGGCCATGCGCAGCGCCACCTCGGGACGGGGCGCGAGTTCGGGACAGATCTCGGGTTCCTGGAAGTCGGCGAGTTCGCGCGTGATCACCAACAGATCGGCCCGATCCTCCTCGGGCACGCCGAACACCGTCGTCACCATCTGGAACGAGAGGTCCTCGGCGATGTCGACCATGTCGTGCACCGGGCCATCAAGCAGCCGGTCGACGAGCACACGACACGTCGACTCGATGAGTGGTGTGAGTCGACGTACGTGCCCGGGGGTGAACGCCGCGCTCACCAACTTGCGGTAGCGGGTGTGATCGGGCGGATCCTGGTTCACGAAGATCCGGCGACGAATCGCGAGTTCCTCCTCCGAGCGCGGCTCCTCGATCGACGAGCCGCGCAGGGTGTTGGAGTACGTCTCCCAGTCACGGTTGGCGGCCACGACGTCCTCGTGGAGCGTCAGCACCCAGTAGCCGGGGCCGTCGACCTCGTCGTGCCACGCCACCGGATCGTTGGCTCGCAACCAGGTGAAGTAGTCGCGCGGCACCCCGAGTTTGTAGAGGCCGGGGTCGGTGAGGTCGAGTCGTTCCATCTCGTGGTCGTCGCTCAGAGCTTCGGCGTGCCGGCCATGAGCCCGCCGTCGACGGTGATGTCGGTCCCGGTCACCCATGACGAATCGTCACTGGCCAACCACACCGCGGCCGAGGCGATGTCGGTCGGCTCCCCGATGCGTCCGAGCGGAAGGCCGGCGGCCAGTTCCGCCTCGCGCGCATCGACGACGTAGGCGACCATCGGCGTGCGGATCACACCGGGGAGAATGGCGTTCACCCGGATCCCCAGCGGCCCGAGATCGAGCGCGGCGGCGCGGGTGAGCCCGCGCAGACCGAACTTCGACGAGGTGTAGGCCGCCGTGCGGGCCTGGGCCGCCAGACCGTTGAGAGAGGCCACGTTGACGATCGAGGCCCCATGACCCATGTGGGGCACCACGGCCCCGATGCCGAGGAAGGGACCGACGAGGTTGACGTCGAGCACCCGGCGGAAGTCGTCGGCCGCCATCTCGTGCACGGGCACAGCCGCGTGGATGCCGGCGTTGTTGACCAGGACGTCGATGCGACCGTGCGCGGCGACGGTGTCGGCCACCACCCGGGCCCAGTCGTCGGCCGAGGTGACGTCGAGACGCACTCCGTCGTGGTCGAGCACGTCGCCGGCCACGACGATCGCGCCCTCGGCCCGGAACCGCTCGGTCTCGGCCAGCCCCTGTCCCCGGGCGGCCCCGGTGACGATGGCGACCTTCCCCTCCAAGCGACCGGTCATCGGTTCTCCTTGCGTGGTGTGAGTCGGACCGGCAGGGTCGCCGGACCGTGAGCCCAGAACACCGACACGGCGTCGTACGCCCCGTCGCCCATCGGCGTCACCGCCGCCACCCGGGCCACGAACACCTCGACGGCCACCCGGGCCTCGAGGCGAGCGAGGGCGGCACCGGGACACACGTGCGGTCCGCCACCGAAGGCGAGGTGGGACCGGGGATCGGGGCGATCGAGCCGGAACTCACCGGGCTCGTCGAAGTGGGTCGAGTCGCGGTTGGCCGAAGCGAGCCCGAACGCCACCTTGTCCCCGACCTCCAACTGGTTGCCGTGCAACTCGGTGGTGTGCATGCAGTTCCGCATCAGGAACTTGACCGGAGGATCGAGCCGCAGGGCCTCCTCCACCGCCAACGGGATGAGTTCGGGTTCGGCGGCGAGTCGCTCGAGCAGCCCCGGGGTGACGGCGAGACGCCACAGCAGATTGCCGATCAGATGGCGCGTGGTCTCGTTGCCGGAGATGAACAGGAACACCAACTGGGTGCGCGCCTCGACGTCGGTGAGTCGACGCCCGTCGACCTCGGTCTGCACGAGCCGGGTGATGAAATCGTCGCGGGGCTCGGCCCGCCGGTCGGCGATGAGTTCGTCGACGTAGGCCACGAACTCCGGATGGGCGCCGGCCAATCCCTCGCCTCGCTCGTTGCGATTCTTCGTCGGATAGGTGCCACCGACGACCTCGTCGGACCATTCCGCCCATCGCCAGAAGTCCTCGGGGGGCGCGCCCAACAGGTGAGCGATCACGTTGTTGGGCACCGGCATCACGTACTCCGCCACCAGATCGACCGGACCGTCCTCGGTCAACAGTCCATCGAGCAACTGCTCGCACAGTTCGACACAGAAGGGCTCCACCCTTCCGATGCGGTGGGCGGCAATGGCCGAGTTGATGATTCGGCGGATGTGCCCATGACGGGGCTCGGGGATCTCGCTGATCAGTTGTTCCTCGTCGGGCACGATCACACCGGGTTCCCGGAACGAGGCCACGAAGCGATCGACATCCTTGGTCCCGGCCACGGCGTCGTCGTAACGAGCGAGGTACCACGCACCGCTCGGCGCGCGTGACACCGGACAGCGCTGACGGAGTTCGTCGAACCCGGAATCGTCGAGCGCGGCCGACAACGGATCGAACGCACCGGGATCGAAATCGACGACGTGCTCGTGCATGTTCCCCCTCCCGACCCGACACTACCGAAGAGGCCGGCAAAGCCCGGGAGGCCGGCGGTTCGCCGACTACGGTGCCTCCGGCGCTGGTCAAGAGGAAGAGGGGGAACAAGAGGGATGACCGAACCGTCGGCCCCGAGGATCGATGCCCCGAGCGTGACCTCGGATTCCGCGTTGCCCCCACCCCCGGGCCTGCAGCTCACGCCGCTGCTCGGCGACATCCGCAATCCGGTGACCGTGATCCTGCTGTCGATCGTGACGTTCGGGATCTACGGCCTCTACTGGACCTACGTGATGTTCCGTGACACCCGCGAGTTCAGCGGGCAGGGCTTCGGCGGTCTGGTCGGGCTGGCACTGGCCATCGTCCTTCCCTTCCTGCCGCCGTTCCTGCTCCCGTGGCAGGTGGGCCGCACCCGCGCCGACGCCGGTCGGGACCGCCGGGTCCGCGGATGGTGGGGGCTGTGGTGGCTGGTGCCCATCGCCGGCTGGATGGTGTGGGTGGTGGCCGTCCAACGGGCCGCCAACGAACTGTGGGAAGCCGAGCGCGCCCCGGTCTGAGTCATGTCGGGCCGGGTCGACCCGAATGCACCTCGGACCGACACCCACCGCCTAGCGTGACCGCATGGGCGCCGTGGCCACGTTCCTGTCGGTCCTCACCGCATTGATCATGTTCGGACTGGCGGCCTACGACTTCACCAACCCGCCCTCGGTGGTCGACCTCATGGCTCGGCTCGGCCGCCATCCCGGCTTCCACCGCACCCTTGGTCTGGTGAAGGCCCTCGGTGGGTTGGGCCTGCTCGTCGGCCTCGCCATCGGACCGATCGGGGTGCTAGCCGCGCTCGGCCTCGTCCTCTACTTCGTGCTGGCTGTGAGAGCCCACGCCCGATTGGGCGATTCGGGCGCAGAGACGATCCCGGCAGCCGGGTTGTTCGTGCTCTGCGCCCTCACGCTCCTCACACTGGTGTTCTCCTGACTCAACCCGCCTTGGCCAGCATGGCCGCGGCACGCTCGAGTGCCTGGTTGGGGTTGTCGGGCAGTTCGGTCAGCGGCTCGGCGATCTCCGCCACCGTGGGTCCGTACTTGTCGGCATAGGGCTGGAGCTTGGCCATGTCGAAGCCGTAGAACTCCGCCGCATTGCCGGCGAGGATCTGCTGGATCTGGTCCGGGCTGAGGTTGCCCATGACCTGACGCAGGTGCTCGCGGGTGAAGGGGTGGGTCCCCTCCTCGTGCGGGTAGTCCGAGCCCCACATCATCTTGTCGATGCCGAGCACGTCGATACCGGCGGCGATGTCGGCCGGCGACGGCTGGCTGATGCCCACCGAGCAGCTCTGGGAGAAGTACTCCGACGCTGAACGGGGCGGCACGGTCTCACCGTCGAACCGCATCTCGCCCACCTTCGACGAGCGCATGTTGTTGAGCAGCGAGTCCATGCTCTCCAGCAACGGCGGGATCCACGCGCAGCCCGTCTCGGTGATGGCGAAGCGGAGCTTCGGGTGCTTCTCGAAAACGCCGGCCAGCACCATGTGCACCAGCGGACGCTGCGAGTAGTACGGGATCTCGAGGAAGTGCACGAGCGGCATGGCCGGCGCCGGCGGGTACACCGGACCACCGGTGCCCGAATGGGCGTTCACCGGGATGCCATTCTCGGCGCACGCGGCCCACAGTTCGTCGTTGTCCGGGTGGTAGAGCGGCTTGATCCACGTGGCGGTCGGCGGCACCGCGCCGATGAGCACTCCACCGCGCAGGCCGTTCTCCTTGCACCACAGTGCGTCGGCGATGGCGTCGTCGATGTCGTTGAGGAAGATCTGTCCGATGCCGGCGCGACGATCGGGCGCCTGGTTGACGTAGTCGACCATCCAACGGTTGTGCGCCTGCACGCCGGCGTGACGGTGTTCGTACTCGTCATCGGTGGGGGGCTGGGCGAACAGCACGAAGCTGGGGAAGAACGGCGGCACCGTGTTGGGGTAAATGACCTCGGCCACCACACCGTCGGCGAACTGATCGGCGTCACGACGATCGCTGTCCCAGTTGCGGATGCGCAGATCGGTGTCCTTCAGATCCTTGAAGGGGTTCTTGTACTTGTTGCGCCAGGCATCGAAGTCGTCCCGGTACTTCGGGTCGAGGAACTCGCGGTACTGGGCGTGGCTGCCACCGGCATGGGTGTCGGCGGAGATGATGACGTAGTGATGGTCGGGTCCGAGCACGGGTCCCCTCCTCGGTCGTCGGGACTGGTCTGGGCACTGCTCCCGGCCGCCACCAGCGACCGTTGACTCGATCATAACTGCTCGGGGACGAAACGACGACGCTCAGAGACCGATCGGTCGGTTGGTGAATCGTCCTTCGACCGGACTCCAGAACCAGCCGCCGCCGGCCTTGGTCCCTCCGTCGACCGGGATGTTGTGGCCGGTCACGACCGCCGAACGGTCAGAGGCGTGGACCAGCGCCACCCGGGCCTGGTCCCCGGGCCCTCCCATGCGCCCGACCGGGGCCCACGACTCCCACCGCTGCTCGTGGCCGACGGACCGGTCGATGTAGTCGACCTGTGGCGTCTGGGTCAGGTCCGGACCGATGCCATTGACCCGCACACCGTGGCGTCCGAGATGAACGGCCATGTCGGTGGCGAACTTGGCCGTGGCCGCCTTCATCGCCCCGTACACCGGCTCGCCCGGATAGCCCCGCAGACCTTCGACCGAGTGCACGTTGACGATCGAACCGGAACCGTTGCTGATCATCGATTCGACGAAGAGCCTCGTGGCTCCGACCACGTGGAGGACGTTGAGTTCGATCATGCGCTGCCAGTCGTCCGGACCGGAGTCGCGGAACCGGACGAGGGGGCGGAAGTCACCGACGTTGTTGACGAGCACGTGCACGTGGGGATGTGCACCGAGCACAGCGGCCGCCGCGTCCTGAAGTTGGGCCCAGTCGGTGACGTCGGCGACATGGGCCCGGGCCGAGCCCCCGGCCCGCTCGATGTCGGCCACGGCATCGAGGGCCACCGACTCGTCGATGTCGATCAGTTCGACATGGGCACCATGCTCGGCGAAGAGACGGGAGATGGCTCCACCGATGCCGGTACCGCCGCCGGTCACGACGGCCACGCGACCATCGAGGAGTCGGGTCCAGTCGGCGATCTCTGGTGGCTGCGGGTACTCGAACTCGGTCATGCCCGATACTGCCACTGCACGCGCCGACTCACCGTTGGAACAGCGATGCGTGGCCTCTGGCCGTGACGGCCTCGTCGAGAGCGCGTGCGAAGGCCTCGACGTCGCCGTTCAGCGCCGCCAGTTCGGCGGAGCCCAACAGCGGCACGACACCGCCGTCGGTGACGGCGACCACGGCGGCCAGATGCCCGCCGGTGGCGGCCAGCACCTCGGTCGGCGCATCGTCGCGGTGCCAGGTCTCGATCGGCACCCGAGCGCGCTGCACCATGTGCTGCCATGCCGGCTTGGCCCGGAACGTGCCGTGCGAGATGTCGCACAGATCACAGTGGGCGCGACCGATCCGGGCTCCGAACCAGTAGCGCACCTCCCCCGCCAGCGTGCCGTCGGCGTCGTACACGCCGACGACCGAGCGCAGGTCGTCGCTCACGGCGAGCCGACGGCGCGCCGGCTGCGTGTCGACCGAATGGTCACGGTGCGCCGTCGAGGATGTCGGTGAACCCGAACTGCGTGTGCGGACCGAAGATGATCTGCTCGAAGATCCCCACGCCCTCGGCGCCGTCCAGACGGGCCCGCACCAGATGGTGGACGTGTTGGTGGGTCGGGTCCTGCGGGTGGATGTCGGCGAAGGCCCAGTCCTCGCGACCGATCTCCAGTTCGCCGTGCCAGACACCGTGACCCCAGTCGGGGTTCTGGTAGCCGAGGGCACGCATGTCGAAGCGCAACAACGGCTGAAGCTCGAGCACCGAGGTCGCACCGCCCTCGGTGTGCAGGTCGATGGCCACGTCGGTGACCCACCGGGTACCCGACGCGAACGTGAGTCGTTGTCCGACGGGATCGGCACGGCGCACCGAGGCGTCGTCGCGCGACACCGAGGCGGGAACGGGATCGACGATGCCCAATCGATGGCCGTCGGCGCGCCAGAACTCGCCGCCCGGACGCTGGAACCACCCGGCCACCACACACTCAGTGTCGAAGTGGATCGGCGACCACAACCATGCGTTGGGCGGACCGGACGAGGGCCGGCCGGGCGCCTGGGTGCCGACGGGGCGGACACCCCACGAACGGTCGCGGATCCCCACCACCTCGTCGTGGGTGAACTCGGTGCGAGTCCCGTCGACATCGACCCATCCGGCCCAGGTCCCGAACTGCAGATAGCGGGCCATGTCGATGATGGTGTGGGGTCCGTCGGTCATGACGGTGTGGTCCTCGAGGAGCGCGCCGACCCGGGCTCGCCACTCCATGTCGCAGGTGATGCCGGTGTCGTTGGCCGCCACCGAGTAACGCAGGTGACGGAACGGCTCGAGGACCTCGAGGCGGGCCGGCCCCACCGACAGATCGGACGGGTCGGATGGCGCCCGGCACGATCCATGGAAGGCGTGCTGGGTGACCCCGTTGGAGATGGACACCGAGGTGTCCTGCACCTGCAGGTTCGGATAGCGCCCGAGGGCGATCTCGATCTGGAATGCACTGCCACGGTGCGATGCACCGAACCAGTAGCGGCCGTAGGCGTTGCGGTCGGTCGTGCCCGGTAGCGCGATCGGTTTGGGGACCTGATGGATCGGGTACTCGTCGAACGGCGTGAGAGTCATGGGTGCCTCAGAAGGGTTCGGGGAACGAGTCGGCCAGTTCACGCAACTTGTTCTTGGCCACCTTCTCGAGAGTGGCCCGCGGATAGTCCTCCACGAAATAGGCGGCACGAGGCACCTTGAAGTCCGAGAGGTTCTCGGTGCACTTG
>JBJTGD010000020.1:0-5060 GCA_046093735.1 Acidimicrobiia bacterium
GGGATCTCCGAGTAGCGCAGCCAGTCGGTGGGCTTGTCGAAGAACTGGGGCAGGAGCAGGAAGAAGCCGGCCATCAATCCCAGTCCCACCAGCGTGGAGGTCCGATACAGCGGGTGCTTGCGCAGCTCCTCGTTGACGGCCCGCATCTTGGTCGTGAGGGTCCACTCGTCGCCGGTCATGCCCGCCTTGCGTCCGAAGGTGAGCATGAGCACCAGCAGGATCACGAAGATCACCGCGGTGTTCGCTCCGGTGGGCGCGTCGCCGGTCTGGCTCCATGTCACCAGCAACATGTCGACGATGCCGATCACGATGCCGCCGACGACGGTCCAGGTGAACGACCGCATGCGACCGAACATCGCCGCGGTGAGCGACATGAGCAGCAGCTTCGGGCCCATCGCCGTGCCCACGGCGGCGATGTTGCCGCCCTGGACCGGGGCGATGAGCAGGGCGGCGATCACGGCCAGCAGACCGGCCAGGCCCCACACCTTGGTGGAGACGGTCCGGGTGTTGATGCCGGCCAACTGGGCCGAGGCCGAGTTGTCGGCGGTGGCCCGCACCTGACGTCCGAACTTGGACTTCTGCAGCAACCACGACAGGCCGAGCACCAGCAGGGGCACGGCGATGATGATGGTGATCTGCGGGCCCGTGACCCGCACGCCGAAGGGCTCCCACGTGCCGCTCAGCAACTCCGGATAGCGCACGCCGATGGCGAGGTCGTCGGGAATGGGCAGGCGGAGCTGCAGCAGCTGGATCAACTGGGTGATGCCCAACGTGGCCACGAACAACAGCAGTCGGGGCTGGTTGAACAGCCGCCGCAGGATCAATTCCGCAGCCACGCCGAGGATGACGCCGGCGGCAAGGGCCAGGGGCATCGACCACTGGTAGGGGATCCCGTACTGCAGGTACAGCAGGGCCATGGCGTACCCGCCGAAGGCGCCGATCTGGCCCTGGGCGAAGTTGATGACGCCCGTGGCCCGGAAGATGAGGATCAGACCGAAGGCGACCAGCGCGTAAACGAGGCCCTGGACGAAGCCGGAGAAGACGATGTCGGCGGTGAAGGTGAGTCCGAAGAGCATCTCAGGCACCCTCTCCACTCAGGAAGACCGCACGGAGCAGGTCGTCTCGTTCGAGCAGTTCCTGGGCCGGACCTTCGAACTTCACCTGCCCCCGCTCCATGAACACCGCTCGGTCAGCGACCGTGAGGGCGACGTTCACCGATTGTTCGACCAGCACCATCGTCGTCCCCTGTGCCTTGAGTCGTTCGACGATCTCGAGCAGTCGCTGCACGACGATCGGGGCCAGGCCCAACGACAACTCGTCGATGAGCAGCAGGTCCGGTTCCAGCATGATGGCCTTGCCCAGCGCCAGCATCTGCTGCTGGCCGCCCGACAGTGAGCCCGCCCGCGAGTCCACCAGATGTCGGATCTCCGGGAACACCTCGAATACGGCGTCCATGCGCTCGCGTCGTTTGGTCTTGTCCTCGATGAGCTCGCTCCAGATCTCGAGGTTCTCCGACACGCTCATCGACGGGAACACCGCCTCGCCGCCGGGGATCTGCATCATGCCCAGCGCCACGCGGTACTGCGGGTCGACGAGGGTGATGGTGCGACCGTTCATGCGCACCACGCCGCGGTCCGGGTTGAGCAGACCGGAGATCGACCGCAGGATCGTCGACTTGCCGGCGCCGTTGGTGCCGAGCAGGGCCAGACACTCGCCCCGCTTCACCTCGAAGGACACGTCGAACAGCACCTGCAGGGTGCCGTAAGAGGCATCGACGTTGCGCACCTGCAGCACCGGGATGTTGGCCGGGTCGGCGGCCATGCGCTTCTGCTCCTCCTGCATCTCCATCAATTCGGACACGGTGAGCGAGATGTCGCGACGCATGTAGCGGGAGCCGTAGATGATGAGGATCCCGCCGAGGGCGGCCGCCGGGGGCACCACCACGGTGAGGGCGGTGCGCTGACCGAAGGCGTCGGAGAGCGCACCGGTGAGCAGACCGCCGAAGAAGCCGCCCATGAGGAAGATGTAGACGCCGACCATGGCGAAGGCCTGCGCCCGCATCTGGTATGGCACCACCGCCGAGATGGTCGGTCCCATCTGGGTGAAGGCCATGCCCTGGAAGGCGTTGCCGATGGCGAAGAAGGCGATGAGGATGCCCGCCTGTTCGAAGCGCAGGCCGATGGTGAGCGACGCGCCGTAGAGAAGGATCGACGCGCCCATCAACTTCAGCGCCGACGGCGGGTTGCGCCGGAACAGCCGCTCGCCGTAGCGACCGGCGATGGGGATGGCGATCACCGACACCGCCCACGTGATCGACATGATCCAGCCACGGGTCGGCGCCTCGTAGCCGTAGACGTCCTTGAGCATCAGGTTGAACGTGGCCGGTACCGCCACCAGGGCGAAGCCGAGCACGCCGATGCCGACGATGAGGAAGTAGAAGGTGCGCACCTTCTTCAGGCGGGCCATCGCCGCGCTGAGTCGCACCGGTCCGTCGTCCACGGCGTTCTTGGCCACATCGGCTCCGAACACGGCCTCCTGCTCGTTGCGGCCGCGCACCGGGTCCTTCTTGAGGAGGAAGGCGACGGCCAACATGGCGGCGGGGATGCCGAAGCTCCAGAACACCCAGCGCCAGCTGCCCTCGTTCTCGGCCCCGGCGATGGCCACGATGCCACCGGCCACCAGCGGACCGACGACCTGACCGATCGGACGACCGAGGGTCTGGGCCGCGAACATGCGGGTGCGGATGCCGATGGGGTACTGGTCGGCGATGAGCGACGGAGCGATGGGGATGTTGGCCGCCGCACCGATGCCGGTGCCGCCGGCGGCGATGCCCATCTGGAACGGGTTCACCACGAAGCCCATGGCGACACCGAAGATGCCCCAGGTGCCGGCGGCGGCGCCCAGCACCTTGGTCCGGGGGTAGCGGTCGGCCAGCCAGGCGAAGGGCAGGGTGGCCAGCACCAGGATCACACCACCGAAACTGATGAGTCCGAGCAGCACGGTGTCGGAGATGTCGAGGCTGGTCTGGATGTCGGGCCCCAGCACCAACATGGCCACCCGCTGGAACTCCTCCACCACATAGAGCAGCAGCAGCAGGACGATCATGGACGCCCCACCGGCCCGCAGTCCCTCGCGCAGCGGCATGGAGCTGCCCCCGACGCCGGGCAGCAGGTCGTCGGGGAGCACCAGTTCCTCCGCCTGCCCGGCGCCCAGCCGGTTGGCCTCCTCCTCCACGATCACCGACGTCAGCGACGCCAGGCCCTCGCCCTGCGCGGTTGACTGTTCCTCGGCCATGGCCCCAGATCCCCCTGTGGTCGTCGCGGCGGGCCCTCGGCCCGATGGCGCCGCACGCTAGCGCAGGAAGGGGAGGGTGACGGCCGTCACAGAATTGTCATCGAATCGGAGCCGAACTGGCACGGGATCGGAGTGGCGTTTGGCACACGGACTACCGCAGATGCTCTAGGGTGATTGCCCAATCGGCCGAAGGGTCGGTTTTCGAACAGGGGAGAACCATGAGAAGGAACTGGAAGGCAATGGCAGTGGGCGTGGTCTGCTCGCTGGCACTGCTGGCCACGGCGTGCAGCTCCGGGGACAGCAACCAGAGTTCACAGACCTCGCCGGGTGTCACCGAGACGGAGATCAAGATCGGTGTCGCCGTGTCCGACCTCGATGGTCTGCGGGCCTCGGGCATCAGCTTGGCACCCGCACTCACCACCGGGAACCTGTCCAAGCGCATCACCTCGTACTTCGACGAGTTCAATGCGGCAGGCGGATTCCAGGGCAAGAAGATCGTGCCCGTGATCCTGACCTGGGATCCGATCAAGCCGGCCACCGCCGAGAAGGTGTGTGCCGACGCCACGATCAACAACGAACTGCTGGCGTTCATCAACGCCAACGGCATGGGTGCCAAGTACATCCAGTGCATCGCCGATGCGGGAGTGCCCACCTTCTTCGGTGACACCGCGCCGCTGGCCGCCTACGCCAACGACACGCTGACCACGATCGCCGCTCCGGTGGAGATCATGGCGGCTGCCGGTACCAAGGGCGCCATCGACGCCGGCGTCATCACCAAGACCACCAAGGTCGGCATCCTCAACGGCAACGGCCCGGAGCACATCGCCTCCACCGCCTCCGTCAAGAAGGTGCTCGCCGACAACGGCATTCCCGAGTCCAACGTCACTGCGGTGAACGTGAACACTCTCGTGGGTGATCCGGCTGTGGCTTCGGCCGAGGCCGCCGCCGCGGTCAACACCTTCAAGGCTGCAGGTGTCACCAACGTGCTGGTCGGTCTGCAGTTCACCTCGTCCACCGGTTTCTGGGACAACGTGACGCCGACCACCTTCAAGTACACGATCCTCGACACCGCGTCGTCGAACTGCACCCAGTACGGCGCCGCCCGTGTGAAGGCGTCGGCCATCGGTGCCACCTGCTACACGGTGTTCGGTGACTCGGTCGACAAGAACGGCATCCGTCCGGAGAACGCCTTCGAGAAGGAGTGCCGGGCCAAGTTCGACGCCCTGTCGGCCAAGACCAACGACTACCCGTCGAAGTCGTCCCCGGGTGTGCCCTCGGGCGACACCATCAAGCTGGCTGACGGCACGGTGCTGTCCTCGGATTACCCGCCGAACGAGTGCACCTTCATGTGGGTGTTCAAGCGGGCCTTCGATGCCATCGGCAACAAGGCGCTCAACCGTGAGTCGTTCATGAAGGCCGTTCGCAACCTGGGTTCGGTCGACATCGCCCTCGCCTCTGATGGCAAGGGTTCGCAGTCGCCCGGCAAGGTGTACCTGGCGGACTACATCCACGGCGACCTGCTGACGCCGGCCAACAAGGAGACGCCGCGCAGCGCCAATGGCACCTTCAACGGCTGCCCGACGCCGGTCAACTGCTTCATCCCGTCGACCCCTTGGTCCAAGATCACCCCGTGATCCGGTCCGGGTCGATGACCTGACGTGACGCTCGGAGGGGGGGCGGGGGGGGGCGGCGCCCCGCCGGGGGTGTGGGCGGGGGTGCCGGGGTGGGTGTCGGGTGGTGAGGCGGGGACGCAGGAGGGGGTGTGG
>JBJTGD010000021.1:0-4048 GCA_046093735.1 Acidimicrobiia bacterium
AGATCAACGGCGGCAGCACCACGTCCTGAGCGGCGGCGTCGATCGGGCACGACTCGGCCCTAGCCTCGGGCCGTGGATCCGTCGACCACCACCTCCACGCTGATCGGCCCGAGCGGCACCGTGCCCGGTCTCGGCTTCGTCGAACAGCAGGTGCGCCCGCGTCAGGACGCCAGCGGTGAGCGCGCCGCCGGAGTGCCGCTACTGATCGGCGGCGTTGTGATGATGGCCGTGGTGCTGACCGTGTTCTATCGAGCGTGGATGGCCCGACGGCGCTCGGAATTGGCCAACGGCCGCAGCGCCGGTCCGGAAGCCGACCCGGCCTAGCGGGACCGGAGCAGCGCCAGGAGGCGCAGGATCTCCAGATACAGCCACACGATCGTGACGGTGACCCCGAAGGCGGCGTACCACTCCATGCTGCGCGGCGCCGTGCCCGACTTGACCGACTTGTCGATGAACTCGAAGTCGATCGCCAAGTTCATGGCGGCCACGATCACGATCACCACGCTGATACCGATGCCCAGCAACGAGGGCTGACGCCAGAAGGTGATGTCGGCCCCGAAGATCGACAGCACCCATGTGGCCAGGTACATCACGCCGATGCCCAGCGTGGCGGCGAGGGTGATCATCACGTACTTCTGCGTGACCCGGATGACGCGGGTGACCCACAGCACGAACATCACCGCCACCACCGACAGAGTGGCCAGCACCGCCTGCATGACGATGCCGTCCCAACTGGCGTTGTAGACGGCCGAGATGGCACCGAGCACCACGCCCTCACACAGCGCGTAGAGCGGCGCGAACACCATGCCGAGCTTGGGCTTGAAGATCGTGGCGAAGGCAAAGGCCAGCGCCGCCAGCAACGGGATGATGATCCACCCCGGGATCGAGGTGGTGTTCTGGTACACCTGACGACCGGCCTCGTCCATCACCGGTTGACCGTCCGACGTGAGCACAGGGCCCAGCGTCTGCTGCACGCGCGTCCAGCCGAACACGGCGGCCGCGATTAGCAGGGAGAAGATGACGCCCAGCGCCGTCATGGTGCCACCGAGGGTCATGGTGCGACGATCCTCGACGCCCGTGCCGTACCCGTCGGCGATGACCTTCTCGAATCGCTGGTCGTTCAGTACCGGATTGGCAGGCATCTCGATCCTTCCGTCGTCGACACTGCTTCGCACACTCTAGGGACGGTGGACCTCGGTGTGGGCCACACCCCCACCGGGGCCGTCACCCGTGTCGATCTCGATGATCCCGTCAAGCTCTCGAGCAGCCACGGTGTCCACCGGCGCCTTCTCGTCGCGCCGTCCCGAGGCCGACAGCTTGAACCCGGCGCCATCGACATCGAAGCACCACCCATGGCTGGGACACACCAGCACCTCGCCGTCGACGATCCCGGTGGCGCCCAGATGCGCCCATTGATGGGGACAGCGGGCATCGGCGGCGGCCAGTCGTCCCCCTCGCGTCCGCCACACCACCACATCACGATCGGCCAGCGACACCGTCAGTCGACCGGCAGGCACGAGATCCTCGCTGCGGGCCACCTCCGTCCACGGCACACGTCGACCGTACCGGACCGTTGTCCGGGCCGACGACGTTGTCCACCTAGAGTCGATCGCCGTGGATGTGTTCCGGGACATGGTCGAGGGTGCGGCGGAATGGTCGACGACCTTCGACCTCGGACCGCTGGACCCGATACCGCGACGACGACTGGCCATCGTCACCTGCATGGACTGCCGGATCGACCCTCTGGCCATCTTCGGCTTCGCTCCCGGTGACGTGCACGTGGTCCGCAACGCCGGTGCCCGGGTCACCGCCGACATGCTGCGCTCGCTCATCAAGTCGGTGGACCAACTCGAGGTGGAACGCATCGCCATCGTCCATCACACGGACTGCGGCGCGGCCAAGATCGATCTGCCGTCGCTGCGTGACCGAGTGGTCCAACGAACGGGCAATGACCCGGCCGATGTGGACTTCCACCTCATCGCCGACCCTTCCGTCGCCCTGGCCGAGGACGTGGAGGCGGTACGTCGATGCCCGTTCCTGCCGGTGGGCACGGCGGTGGCCGGATTCGTCTACGACGTGGCCACCGGCTCGGTCACCACTGTGGCCTCGACCTTCGTCGGCTGATCAGACGTCGAGGAACCGGCTGACGGCGATGGCCGCGCCGATCACGCCGATGGCCACACCGACGATCCCGAGGATCACGAAGATGAGCGTCATCTCGGGCCCGGACACCTGGAACCCGCCGACCAGCGGGATGTCATCGGCGCTGGGCAACCACTGCTGGAAGAAGGGTCGGAAGGCGGCCAGCGCGCCGATGGCCAGGAGTGCGCCCATGAGACCCTGCACCAGACCTTCGAGCATGAACGGCACACGGATGAACCAGTTGGTGGCGCCCACCAGCTTCATCACCTCGATCTCCCGCCGTCGGGCGAACATGGCCATGCGGATGGTGTTCAAGATGAGCAACGCGGCGGCACCGAGCAGCACGGCGGCGATGATGAAGATGCCGACCGTGAGGCGACTGGACAACTGCTGGATCAGCCGGATCGTCTTCGACGCGAACACGACCTGGTCCACCCCGGAACGTTTCTCGAACGTGCTGCCCAGCGATTCGACGGCATCGACATCCTTGTTGACCGGCTCCACCCGGAACGACGGCGGCAGGTCGTCGGCCGTGATGCTGTCGATCAGCTCGGGTGAATCGGCGAAGAGGACCTGGAACTCGGCGTAGGCCTCCTGCTGGTTCACGAACACGACCCGCTCGACCTCGGGGCTCTGCTCGAGACCGTCGGCGATCGAGTCGATCTGTTGCTGGGTGGCGTCGGTGCGCAGGAAGATCACGAACTCAATGCCGCCCTGCCAACGTCGGGTGGCGTTCTCCACGCCGGAGCGGAGCATCAGCGAGGCACCGACGAGGGCCAACGACACCGTGACGGTGAGGATCGACGCCAGGGTGATGGTGATGTTCCGCCCCAGGTTCGAGGTGGTCTCGCGCAGCAGGTAGTCGAACTTGACCGGCATCGTGACCTACTCGTACACGCCGCGAGCCTGATCGCGAACGATGTTGCCCCGGTCGACCTCGATCACCCGCCGGCGCATGGTGTCGACGATCCCTCGATCGTGGGTGGCCATCACGACGGTGGTGCCCGTCGTGTTGATGCGTTCCAACAACTTCATGATGCCGACGGAGGTGGCCGGGTCGAGGTTGCCGGTGGGCTCGTCGGCCAACAGGATCAGGGGTCGGTTGACGAAGGCCCGCGCCACCGACACGCGTTGTTGCTCGCCGCCGGAGAGTTCGTTGGGGAAGTTCTGTGCCTTGTGGCCGAGACCGACCAGTTCGAGGATGGCCGGCACCTGCGACTCGATGACCGAGCGGGGACGACCGATCACCTCGAGGGCGAAGGCCACGTTCTCGAACACCGTCTTGGTGGGCAACAACTTGAAGTCCTGGAAGATGCAGCCGATGTTGCGGCGCAGATAGGGAATCTTCCAGCTGGAGAGCTTGCCGATGTCCTTGCCTGCCACGTAGATGTGGCCGTGCTCAGGGGTCTCCTCCCGGTTGAGCAGCCGGATGAAGGTCGACTTGCCCGAGCCGGAGGTGCCCACCAGGAACACGAATTCACCCTTGGCGATCTCCACGGTGGAGTCGCGCAGGGCGACGGTGCCGTTCCGGTAGGTCTTGGTGACGTTCTCGAGTCTGATCATCGCACGGGGGGACCCGCCGGGAGCGGGCACGGCGAGGCTAGACGGGCACCTCCGGCAAGTGGTGCCACCGGCGCGATGCCTTGTCGTCGGCGGGATCGCTCCGATCGGTGCTCAGTCGTCGTCGGCCTGTCGCAGCGCATCGGCCACCCGCGGATCGAGGGTGCAGCGCGCCGGCGGACGGTGGTGTTCGAGGGTCCACGCCACCGTGAGCGGGTCGCTCCCGGCGCCGGCCAGCAGTCGGGCGCCGAGTTCGGGATGGCGCAAATAGGTGCCGATGAACCAGCGCACACCGCGAGCTCGGCGCCATCGCTCGGCCACCTGTGGAGTGCGCACCACGGTGAGT
>JBJTGD010000022.1:0-2021 GCA_046093735.1 Acidimicrobiia bacterium
CGCCCAGGATGATCAGGGTCGACTCGGCCACCCTCCCGATGAGCGGGATCCGCAGCGTGGGGATCCCCTGGACCCGGGCGAAGGCGGCCCCCGCCATCCATCCCACGAGCAGCACACCGGCGAGATCGAGAACGCTCACCACGGCGACCGCGATGCCGGCGCGGGTGACCCTCCGACGCAGCGCAGGGCCGAGGAGCGACATGGCCGACCGGAACAGTCCGAGCGAGGAGAGCCCCGGATCGAGGGTCCCGGCCCGAGAGAACTCTTGCTCGGGCGACTCACCCCCGGACCTGACCGCTGCCACAGAGAGACGATAGTGCCGCAGTGGCTCGTACCGAGTCCGGCCGACCGCCAATTATTGTCGGGCCATGTCGATCGCCGTCATCACTGGCAGTGCCGGCCTGATCGGTTCACAGGCCTGCGAGCACTTCGCCGGGCTGGGACTGGAGATCGTGGGCGTCGACAACGACATGCGACGGACCTTCTTCGGCGAGGAGGGCTCCACGAGCTGGATGCGCCAGCGACTCGAGTCAACGCTCGGCACTCACTACACCCATGTGGAGGCCGACATCCGTGACCGGGAGGCGATGCTCGGCCTCTTCCAGCGCTACGGGACGGCCATCTCGCTGGTGATCCACGCCGCCGCACAGCCCTCCCACGACTGGGCCGCTCGGGAACCGTTCACCGATTTCGACATCAACGCCGTAGGCACTCTCAACCTGCTGGAGGCCACCCGCCACCACGCGCCCGAGGCCGTGTTCATCTTCACCTCCACCAACAAGGTCTACGGCGACACCCCGAACCGGTTGCCGCTCATCGAGCGGGAGACCCGTTGGGAGATCGATCCCACCCACACCTACAGCACCGGGATCCGCGAGGACATGTCGATCGACGCCTCGCTCCACAGCATCTTCGGGGCGTCGAAGGTGGCCGCCGATGTGATGGTGCAGGAGTACGGCCGCTACTTCGGCATGCGCACCAGTGCGTTCCGCGGTGGAACGCTGACCGGACCGAACCATTCGGCCGCCGAACTGCACGGATTCCTCGCCTGGGTGATGCGCTGCACCATGGGTGGACTCCCCTACCGGGTCTACGGCTACGGCGGCAAGCAGGTGCGTGACGCCATCCACTCCCGCGACCTCAACCGCTGCTTCGCCGAGGTCTTCGCTGCACCGCGCTGCGGCGAGGTCTACAACATCGGTGGTGGTCGCGCCGTCAACTGCAGCGTGCTGGAGGCCATCCACGCCTGTCAGGAGATCACCGGGCGCGAACTCGACTGGACCTACGTCGACGAGAACCGCGCGGGTGACCACATCTGGTGGATCGGTGACAACAGCCGGTTCGAGGCGCACTACCCGGACTGGTCGCTGACCCACGACATCGACTCGATCCTGCGCGAGATGTACGAGACGAATCGGGAACGCTGGTCGTGATCGATGCCGGAAAGGTCGATCTCCTCGGCGTCGCCATCGACGCCGTGGACTACGACGCGGCCATCGACCGGATCCTGACCGCGGCGGAGGCCGGCAGGCCCTACGGGGTATCGGCGTTGGCGGTTCACGGCGTGATGACCGGCCACGACGATCCGGAGCACCGGGCGCGACTCAATGCGCTGGATCTGGTGACACCCGATGGCCAACCCGTGCGCTGGGCCATCGCGCGCTCCATCACACCGGCCTGCCCGATCGCGTCTACGGACCCCGACTGACCCTCGAATTGTGCCGGCGGGCGGCGAGCGCCGGTCTGCCGGTGTTCTTCTACGGCAGTGACCGGGCCACGCTCGATCGTCTCGTGGCCCGTCTGCCCGAGCTCGCTCCCGGGATCGCCATCGCCGGAACGCAGCCCTCCCGCTTCGGCCGGGCCACCCGGGCCGAACTCGACGAGATCTGCGACGGGATCAGGGCGTCAGGGGCGCGGCTGTGCTTCGTCGGGCTGGGCTGTCCCCGACAGGAGATCTTCGTGGCCGAGAACGTCGAGCGACTCTCCATGCCGACGCTGGCCGTGGGCGCGGCGTTCGGCTA
>JBJTGD010000023.1:0-6270 GCA_046093735.1 Acidimicrobiia bacterium
TCCCATGACCGAATCGATCACCTATTCATTGGATGTGAACGGCAGCGAGCTCGTGGTCGTCGATGGTCACCTCGGCGAGTCACTGCTCTATGTGCTGCGCGAGCGCCTGGGTCTGGCCGGCGCCAAGAACGCCTGTGAACAGGGCGAGTGTGGCTCGTGCTCGGTGCTGCTCGACGGCGAACTGGTGTGCTCGTGTCTGGTCATGGCCGCCGCCGCCACCGGTCGTTCCATCGTCACCATCGAGGGGCTGACGCCGGATGGCGCGCTCAGTGACGTGCAGCAGGCGTTCATCGACGCCGGCGCCGTGCAGTGCGGCTTCTGCACGCCGGGCCTCATCGTGGCCGTGCACGACATGCTCGAGCGCGACACCTCGACGGTCGAGGTCGAGATCCGCGAACGACTGGCCGGGAACCTGTGCCGGTGCACCGGGTACGGACGCATCCTCGAAGCGGTCAACCTGGTGGCCGCCCGCCGAGCGGAGGCCACCGATGGCCACTGACACCCGCACCGTCGACCGGACCACCAAGGCCCCCGGCATCGGCGTCTCCGCCACGCGTCCCGACGGCGTGCCGAAGGTGATGGGCAAGTTCGCCTTCTCCTCGGACCTGTGGGACGAGAACATGCTGTGGGGCGCCACGCTGCGCTCACCACATGCCTCGGCCCGCATCACCGGCATCGACATCTCCGCCGCACTGGCCGTGCCCGGTGTGGCCGCCGTGCTCACCGCCGACGACGTGCCCGGGGCGGGACTGTTCGGACTCGACGAACCCGATCAACCGGTGCTGGCCGCCGATGTCGTCCGCTACATGGGCGAACCGGTGGCCCTCGTGGCCGCCGATCATCCCGACACGGCCCGACGGGCCGCCGATCTCATCGTCGTCGACTACGAGCCGATGGAACCGTTGGTCGACGCCGCCCTGGCCCCCGACGCCCCGCCCATGCATCCCGACGGGAACGTCGTGCGTCATCTGGTGATCCGCCACGGCGACATCGATGCCGTCGGTGAGGTGCAGGTGGAGGGCACCTACGAGGTCGGCATGCAGGACCAGGCCTTCCTCGGTCCCGAATCGGGTCTGGCCCGTCCGGTGGAGGGCGGCGTCGAACTGCTGGTGTCGACCCAGTTCCTGCATTCCGACCACGAACAGGTGGCCGCCTGTCTCGGTCTCGATCCTGCGCGCGTGCACCTGGTGCTGTCCGGGGTCGGTGGCGCCTTCGGCGGACGCGAGGACGTGAGCCTCCACATCCATCTGTGCATGCTGGCGCTGCACACGGGCCGACCCGTGAAGATGGTGTACTCGCGCTCCGAGTCGTTCTTCGGACACGTGCATCGGCATCCGGCACGCATGTGGTATCGCCATCACGCCGACCGCGACGGCCGACTGGTGAAGGTGGAGGTGAAGCTGCTGTTCGACGGCGGCGCCTACCGCTCGTCCTCGGCCGCCGTCATCGCCAACGCCGCCTGCTTCGCCGCCGGCCCCTACCGGGTACCCAATGCGCTCATCGACGGCATGGTGGTGCGCACCAACAATCCGTCGTGCGGCGCCATGCGCGGCTTCGGTGCGGTGCAGACCTGTTTCGCCCACGAGGCACAGATGGACAAGTTGGCCGACGCCCTCGGCCTCGATCCCATCGAGTTGCGCCTGCGCAATGTGCTGCGCACCGGCGACACGCTCGTCACCGGTCAGGTGCTCACCGGTACCGCGCCCGTGGAGGAGGTGCTGACGTCGCTGGCCGCACTTCCGCTGCCCGACGCACCGCTCACCATCGACGATCCCCGCGAACTGCCCGGCGGCACCGGTCGCACCACCGACCATGTCGACGTGCGTCGCGGTGTGGGTTACGCGCTCGGCTTCAAGAACCTCTGCTTCTCCGAAGGGTTCGACGACTACTCCACGGCACGGGTGCGCGTGGAGGCCGGCGTCGCCACCGTCACCTGTGCCTGCGCCGAGGTCGGTCAGGGTTTCGTGACGCTGGCCCAACAGCTCACCCGCGAGGTGCTCGGTGTCGACGAGGTGGTGCTGGCCCCGGCCGACACCCGCATCGGTTCGGCCGGGTCCACCTCGGCCAGTCGGCAGACATGGATGTCGGGTGGCGCGGTGCAGGCCGCGGCCCAGTCGGTGCGCGACACCCTGTGCGCACGCGTGGCCGAGGCCAACGGTCTGTCCCTCAGCCATGTCGAGTTCGTCGACGGACACGTGCGGTCCCGCGACGGCCGGATCGATCTCTCCAGCACCGATCTCACCTCCATCGATGCCGGGGAGGAGGAGGTCGAGGTCCACCCCGCACCGACCATGCCCCTCGACGAGAACGGACAGGGCGACGCCCATCTGTCGTTCTCGTTCTCCGCCCATCGGGCCGTCACCGATGTCGACCCCGAACTGGGGCTGATCCGACTCGTCGAACTGGCCACCTCCCAGGAGGTCGGCCGCATCCTCAATCCTCTGCAACTCACCGGTCAGCTCGAGGGCGGTGCGGCCCAAGGTGTGGGACTGGCGCTCATGGAGGAGATCGTCGTCGACGGAGGACTGGTGCGGAACCCGTCGTTCACCGACTACCTCCTCCCCACCATGGCCGACCTGCCCACCCTGCGCATCGCCGCCATCATCGAGGAACCCGAACCGGGAGCACCGTTCGGGGCCAAGGGTGTCGGCGAGTCGCCCACCATCTCGTCGACCCCGGCGGTGGTGGCCGCCGTGCGCGCCGCCACCGGCATCGCCATCGATCGCGTGCCGATCCGCCCCGAGCACCTCGCCCTCGACGGGACCGTGTCGCGATGACCACCGTCGTGCCCGACGCCCTCGACGGGGCCCGTCTGCGACGGCGACTCGACGAACTCGCCGCCGTGGGTGACACCGGTGACGGCGGCGTGTGTCGCTTGGCGCTCACCGCCGCCGACGGTGCCGGTCGCGATCTCGTGGTCACATGGATGCGCGATCTCGGACTGCGCGTCGACATCGACGGGATCGGCAACGTGATCGGAACCTGGCCCGCCGATGCCACCGCACCAGCGGTGATGACCGGTTCGCACATCGACACCGTGCGCACCGGGGGCCGGTTCGACGGCAACTACGGCGTGCTGGCCGGACTCGAGGTCATCGAGACGGTGATCGAGTCGGGGTTCGTGCCCGCCCGGCCCCTCGCCGTCGGATTCTTCACCAACGAGGAGGGCGCACGCTTCGCGCCCGACATGCTCGGCAGCCTCGTGTACGTCGGCGGTCTTCCCATGGAGGAGGCACTCGACACGGTGGCCATCGACGGTGCGGTGCTCGGGGACGAACTCGAGCGCATCGGCTACCGCGGTCCGCTGCCCTGTCCGGCGGCACCACCAGCGGCCTTCGTCGAACTGCACGTGGAGCAGGGCCCGATCCTCGAGGCCGAGTCGATCACCATCGGTGCCGTCACCGGCGTGCAGGGGATCCTGTGGTTCGAGCTCACCATCGTCGGTCAGTCCAACCATGCCGGCACCACACCCATGCGTCTGCGACGCGACCCGGCGCTGGCCGCGGCCGAGATCGCGGTGACGGCACGATCGATCGCCCGCGACCTCGGCGGCGAGCAGGTGACCACCGTCGGTCGTATCGATCTCCACCCCAATCTCGTGAACGTGATCCCGGCGAGGGCCACCATCACCGTTGACCTGCGCAACACCGATCCAGTCGAATTGGCTCGCGCCGAGCGGATGCTGTTCGACGCCGTGGAGCGCATCGCCGCCGACGAGGGCGTGACCATCGAGCACCGCACGCTGGCCAGGTACGATCCGGAGGTGTTCGACGAGGCCTTGAACGGCCTGGTGGTCGACTCCGCCGAGCGGCGGAGCCTCTCGGTGCGACGTCTGCCCTCGGGGGCCGGCCACGACGCGCAGATGCTGGCCCGGGTGTGTCCGTCCGGGATGATCTTCGTGCCCAGCGTGGGTGGCGTCAGCCACAACCCCACCGAGTTCACCGATGCTGACGATCTGCAGGCCGGCGCCGACGTGCTGCTCGACGTCATGCTCCGACTGGCCGACGGCGGAGGCCGCGCATGACCCGTTCGCTCACCATCGCCGGCGCCCAACTGGGACCGATCGAACTCGAGCATTCACGCGCCGAGGTGGTGGAACGACTGCTGGTGCTGCTGCGCAACGCCGCCGGTCGTGGCGCCGAACTGGTGGTGTTCCCCGAACTGGCGTTGACCACCTTCTTCCCCCGATGGTGGTTCGAGGACCAGCGCGACATCGACGCCTTCTTCGAACGGTCCATGCCCGGACCGGAGTCCGCCCCGCTGTTCGACGAGGCGCGGCGTCTCGGTGTCGGCTTCTCGCTGGGTTACGCCGAACTGGCCACCGATGCCGACGGCACCGACCGGCACTTCAACACCACGATCCTCGTCGAACGTGACGGATCGGTGGTGACCCGCTACCGCAAGGTGCACCTCCCCGGCCACGAGGAGCACGAACCGTGGCGCGCCTTCCAGCATCTCGAGCGCGGCTACTTCGAACCCGGCCCCGAGGGGTTCCATGCGCATCGCGCCTTCGGCGGCGTGGTGGGACTGGCCACGTGCAATGACCGCCGCTGGCCCGAGACGTACCGGGTGCTGTCGGTGCAGGGCGCCGAACTGGTGCTCATCGGCTACAACACGCCGATCCACTACCCGCCCGATCCGTCCCAGGATCGACTGGCCGGATTCCACAACGAACTGGTCATGGCCGCCGGCGCCTACCAGAACGGTATGTGGGTGGTCGGCGTGGCCAAGGCCGGCGCCGAGGCGGGCTGCGACCTGTTGGGCGAGAGTCGCATCATCGCCCCGTCGGGCGAGACGGTGGCGCTGTCGACCACCGTCGGTGACGAGGTGATCGTCGCCGAGTGCGACCTCGACCTGTGCGCCAACTACAAGGACACGCTGTTCGACTTCGATCGCTATCGCATGATCGAGCACTACGGCACCATCACCGGACAGCGGGGGCCGACGCCGCCCCCGGACGACGAGGGAGGTCCACGATGACCACCGCCGATGCCCGCACCGATGCCCGCACCGAGTTCACCGTCAACGGACGGGCGGTGTCGGTCGAGTCCTCGCATCCGCACCTGCTCTCGGCGTTGCGCGACGGACTCGACATCACGTCCCCCAAGGACGGCTGTTCGCCCTCGGGTCAGTGCGGCTGCTGCACGGTGCTGCTCGACGGCAAGGCGATCGTGGCCTGCCAGGTGTCGCTGGAGAAGGTGGCCGGTCGCGAGGTCGTCACCCTCGAGGGCATCGACGAGGCCGAACGGGCGCGCTACGCCGACGCCTTCTCCGCCCATGGCGCACTGCAGTGCGGCTTCTGCACCCCGGGCGTGGTGGTGCGGGTGAAGTCGCTCATCGACCGCAAGGGCGACTCGCTCACCCGCAACGATGCCGCCCGGTTCCTCGGCGCCAACCTGTGTCGCTGCACGGGGTACGTGAAGACCCTCGTGGCCGTCGAGGATCTCGTTCGCTCCACGCCGGTCGAGGTACGTCGACCCGGCGGCGTGGGCAGTGCCGGACACCGCTACGAGTCGAGCGAACTGGCCCTCGGCGATCGCGGCTACATCGACGACATCCGTGTCGACGGGATGCTGCACGCCGCGCTGGTGCTCACCGATCACGCCCGGGCCGAGATCCGCGGCATCGATCCGTCGGCCGCGCTCGCCGCTCCCGGGGTCGAGGCCGTGTTCACCGCCGCCGACATCCCCGGCGACCTGCGCGTCGGGATCCTCGACAAGGACTGGCCGGTGATGATCCCGGTCGGTGGTCGCACGTCGTACGTGGGTGATGTCCTCGCCGTGGTGGTGGCGTCATCGCGCCAGGCGGCCCGAGTCGCGGCCGGTCTGGTGCGCGTCGACTACGACGTGCTGCGACCGATCGTCGACCCGGTGGCCGCCATCGACGATCCCGAGATCGCCCTGTGGGGCAGCGACACCAACGTGCTGTCGGTGTCGCACTACGAGCGCGGTGACATCGATGCCGCGCTGGCCAACGCCGCCCATGTCGTCGACGAGGTGTTCGAGACCCAGCGCATCGAGCACGCCTTCCTCGAACCCGAATCCACCCTCGCCGTGCGTCGGCCCGACGGCGGATTGCACGTGTACTCCGGTGGTCAGGGCGTGTGGGACGACCGCAATCAGATCGCGACGATGCTCGGCATCGGCACCGACCGCGTGAGCGTCGAACTGGTCAGCAACGGTGGCGCCTTCGGCGGCAAGGAGGACATGTCGAACCAGGCCCACGCCGCACTGGCCAGTTGGTTGCTCGATCGGCCGGTGAAGTGCACGT
>JBJTGD010000024.1:0-6096 GCA_046093735.1 Acidimicrobiia bacterium
GCTTGGGAACCGCGCCGACCACTGCCACCGAGATCCGTCGGGTGGTGGCCGCGGCGGCAGGACGCGGTCTGCCCACGGTGGTCGACGCCGAAGCCCTGAGAGCGCTCGGCACCGACGTGGCCCGGGTCGTGGGCCCGACCACGGTGCTCACCCCGCATGATGGCGAGTACGCCCGTCTGATGGGGGAGGGTCCCGGGTCCGATCGCCTCGCGGCGGCCCGGGCGTTGGCGACCGCGGCCGGTGCCGTGGTGCTCCTCAAGGGCCCGACGACCGTGGTGGCCGCGCCCGATGGCCGGGTCCTCGTGTCGATCGCCGGCGATCGACGACTGGCCACGGCCGGAACGGGTGATGTCCTGGCCGGGGTCATCGGCGCGCTGTGCGCCCGAGGTCTCGAACCATGGCGCGCCGCGGCGGCCGGCGCATTCATCCACGGACGGGCCGGAGCCCTAGGCTGGTCACTCGGTCTGGTCGCCGGGGATGTTGTGTCGCTGGTGCCGGCCGTGCTCGACGACCTCACCCGTCTCCAACCCTGATCCTCGGCCCTCGTGCGCAGCGGTCGAGCGCCGGAGGGCCGATGCTCCGAGACCGACCAGTCCGCAACCTCATGACCGCCGACGTCGTGACGTTCGCCGTCGGCGACGACGTGCACGACGCCATGCGCGAGATGCTCCGGCGCGACATCGACGGTGCGCCGGTCGTCGATGCCGAGGGCGTCGTCGTGGGCCTCCTCACCACGGCGGATCTCATCGTGGAGGAGGCCCGAGTGCATCTCCCCACCGTGGTCACTCTCCTCGGCGCCTATCTCGAACTGCCGTCGTCGAAGCGTCGACTCGATGCCGACGTGTCCAAGGCCCTCGGGTCCACCGTGGGTGAGGTCATGGGTGAGGCGGCGCCGGCCATCGGTCCGGACGACACCGTCGAAGCGGCGGCATCGATCCTCCACGAGCAGGAGATCGACCGCCTGTGTGTCGTCGACGATGGAGAGCTGGTGGGGATCCTCACCCGCAAGGACATCGTGCGCGCCATCGTGGCCGAATGGGACGAGGCCGGCGCGGGAGCGGGCGAGTAGGACCGTGCGCGCCGCGCGTGTCGATGTCGATCTCTCGGCGGTGGCCCACAACGTGCGGGCCGTGCGCGAGATGGTGACGCCGGCACTGGTGTGTGCGGTGGTCAAGGCCGATGGCTACGGCCATGGTGCCATCGCCGTGAGTGAAGCGGCACTCGCCGCCGGGGCCGACTGGTTGAGCGTGGCGCTGGTGGAGGAGGCCGCGGTCCTGCGCAAGGCCGGGATCGATGCGCCGATCCTGTTGCTGTCCCAGCCCCGCAGCGCGGACTTTCCCGCTGCCGTTCGTTACGACCTGCGCATCACCGTCACCTCCGTGGCTGCCGTCGAGCCCCTGGCCGATGCAGCCCGAGCGGCGGGTCGGGTGGCCGCGGTGCACATGAAGGTCGACACCGGCATGAACCGCATCGGTGTGGCACCCGCCGATGCGGTGACATTGGCCCGCGCCATCACGGCTCGTCCCGAACTCTCGCTCGAGGGTGTGTTCACCCACTGTGCTGTGGCCGATGAGCCCGATCACCCATTCACGGCCGAGCAACTGGCGCGCTATGAGGCCGTGCTGGCCGAACTGGCCGCCGCCGACATCGTCCCGGCCCTGCGCCACGCCGGGAACTCGGCCACCGCCATCGCCCATCCCCACGGTCACTACGACCTCGTGCGGGTGGGAATCGCCGTGTACGGCATCGCGCCGGCTCCGGCTCTGGCCGAGACCGTCGACCTCCGGCCGGCCCTCTCGTTGCGGGCCGAGGTCTCACAGGTCAAGCGCGTGCGCGCCGGTGAAGGGGTGTCCTACGGGCTCCGGCACGTCGTCGGCTCCGACACCACCGTGGCCACCGTTCCCATCGGGTACGCCGACGGGGTGTCGCGTCGCCTCGGCCTGGTCGGCGGACAGGTGCTCGTCGGTGGTCGTCGTCGACCCATCGTCGGTGTGGTCACCATGGACCAGTTGATGGTCGACTGCGGCGATGATCCCGTCGAGGTGGGAGACGAGGTGGTGCTCATCGGTCGTCAGGGCGACGAGGTGGTCACCGCCGACGAGATCGCGGCGCGACTCGACACCATTCCCTACGAGATCGTGTGTGGCATCGGTCCGCGCGTTCCTCGTTTCTACGGGCGCGGCTCCGGTTCGGCGATCGGGGATGCACCGTGATCTTCGCCCGCACCACCTCGGTCGACGAGACCAAGGAGTTGGCCGCGGCGCTGGCCGAACTGGCGCGCGCCGGCGATCTGTTGCTGCTCGTCGGTGATCTCGGCGCGGGCAAGACCGCCTTCACCCAGGGCTTCGGTGCCGCACTCGGCATCGACGACCTCATCACCAGTCCGACCTTCACCTTGGTCAACTCGTACATGGGTCGACTGGAGATGCACCATCTCGACGTCTATCGCCTCGACGGATTGGCCGAGTTCGAGGACCTGGGAATGGCCGAGATGCTCGATGACGGAAGTGTCACGGTCATCGAATGGGGCGATGCCGTGGCGCCGGCATTGCCGGCCGACTACCTGGAGATCCGTGTGGCCTTCGACGAGGTGGCCGTGGCCCTCGACCCCACTGGCGCCAGCGACGACGTGCGCGTGCTCGAACTGGTGCCCGTGGGCCCGCGATGGGCGGCGCGCATCAGGGCCGTGGCCACCGCCGTGGCCCCCTGGATCCACGAACCCGAAGGTGACGACTGATGCTCATCTGCGGGATCGACACCGCCACGGCCCAGGTCAGCGTCGCCGTGGGCGGCCACGAGGGAGTGCTGGCCTCCACCCAGTCATTGCGCGGCCGTCAGCACGCCGAGGTCCTCACGCCGGCCCTCGAGTTCACCTGTCGACAGGCCCGCGTCGAGTTGTCGGAGATCAGTGTGGTGGCCGTCGACCTCGGGCCCGGTCTGTTCACCGGGCTGCGGGTCGGTGTCGCCGCGGCCAAGGCGATGGCCTACGCGCTCGGCGTGCCCATGATCGGTGTCCCGAGTCTCGATCTGCTGGCCTTCCCGGTGCGGTTCACCTCCCGTCTGATCGTGGCCGTGATCGATGCCCGTCGCGGCGAGGTGTTCTACGCCTTCTACCGACAGGTGCCCGGGGGCATCCAGCGACTCGGTGGTCACTCGGTGGGTTCGCCCGATGACCTCGCCTCGGAGCTGATGGCCACCAGCGAGGAGTGCCTGCTCGTCGGCGACGGGGTGGTGCGTTACCGCGAGGTGTTCGAGGGCCTCAAGAAGTGCGAGATCGTGGAGGAGGGTTTCTCCCACCCCAGCGCACAGTCGCTCGTGCTGTTGGCCCATGCCCGGGCGTTGCGCGAGCAGTGGGTGAAGCCGTGGGATCTGCAACCCCTCTACCTGCGCAAGCCCGACGCCGAGATCAACTGGACGACGAGGCCCGGGGCGTGACCGTGCTGGCCGTTCCCCCCACCTTCGTGTTGGTGCCGATGCGTCGACGGCATCTGCGCGCCGTGCTGCACATCGAGGAACGCACCAGCTCCACGCCGTGGTCACTGGGACTCTTCCTGGCCGAATGTCGTCGCGAGGAACGCCTGTACCTCGTCGCCCTCGACGGAGAGAAGGTGGTCGGCTACGCCGGCATGTTGTTCGTGGCCGGCGAGGGGCACATCACCACCATCGCCGTCGATCCCGATCGTCACGGTGAGCGGATCGGGACCCGCCTGCTGCTGGGTCTGCTGCGCGGCGCGCTCGAGCACGACACCGGTGCCGTGACGCTGGAGGTGCGGGCCTCAAACGACGCAGCGCTGGCGCTCTACCGGCGCTTCGGTTTCGCACCGGCCGGCGTGCGCAAGGACTACTACTCGCGCCCCGTCGAGGATGCGCTGGTGCTGTGGCTGCACGATGCGGACGGCCCGGCGTTCGCCGAACGCTGTGCCGACATCGAGGAGTCGCTCGATGCCCCCGAGATCCCGGAGGATGTGTCATGAGGGTGCTCGGCATCGAGACCAGCTGTGACGAGACGGCGGCGGCCGTCGTCGTCGACGGACACCACGTGTTGTCGTCGGTGGTCTCCAGTCAGATCGATCTGCACGCCCGCTACGGCGGGGTGGTGCCCGAGATCGCCAGTCGTGCCCACGTCGAATCGCTCACCCCGGTCGTGGCCCGGGCGTTGGTCGAGGCCGGGATCGGTGACGACCACGTGGATGCCGTGGCCGTGACCGTGGGTCCCGGACTGATCGGCGCGTTGCTGGTCGGCGTGAGCGCAGCCAAGACGTTGGCGTTGGTGTGGGACGTTCCCTTCGTGGCCGTCAATCACCTCGAGGCCCATCTGTATGCGGCGCTCCTCGAGGATCCGCAACTCGAGCTCCCGGTGGTGGTGCTGCTGGTCGCCGGCGGGCACACGTTGCTGGTGCTCATGGAGGGTCACGGCCGCTACCGGATCCTCGGTTCCACCATCGACGATGCCGCCGGTGAGGCGTTCGACAAGGTGGCCCGATGGCTGGGACTGGGCTATCCGGGCGGGCCGGCCATCGACGCCATCGCCATGGAGGGTGACGCCGCGGCCATCCGCTTCCCCCGGGCCCTGCTCGACGACGGCTACGACTTCTCGTTCTCCGGGCTCAAGACCGCAGTGGTCAACCATGTGCGCCGCAACCCGGAGGCCCACACCGCCGATGTGGCCGCCTCGTTCCAGGAGGCCGTCGTCGACGTGCTGGTGACCAAGGCCCGACGGGCGGCGGCGGCCACCGGCGCCCGCGGTCTGTGTCTGGCCGGGGGCGTGGCCGCCAATTCGGTGCTGCGCGAACGGTTGCTCGACGCCTGCGTGGCCGACGGTCTGCGGGCCTTCCTGCCCAGCCGGTCGATGTGCACCGACAACGCCGCCATGGTGGCCGCCGCCGGCTGGTACCGGTTGAACGCCGACGGCCCCTCGCCGCTGGACATGGGCGCCGACCCCAACCTGCGACTGGTCTGATGCGCACGGCCGGGTTGTGATCCGGTCCGACCCGGGCCTATCGTTAGCAGTCCCAACTGGCGAGTGCTAGCACTCGCCCCCATCGACTGCGAACACGACCCGCCCCGGAGGCGTAGCAATGAACCTTCATCCCCTCGAAGACCGCATCGTGGTCAAGCCCGGCCAGAGCGAGGAGACCACCGCCAGCGGCTTGGTCATCCCCGACACCGCCAAGGAGAAGCCCCAGCAGGGCGAGGTCCTGGCCGTGGGCCCCGGCCGCCGCAGCGACCAGACCGGCGAACTCATCCCCGTCGACGTGAAGGCCGGCGACACCGTCGTCTACTCGAAGTACGGCGGCACCGAGATCACCGTCGACGGCCAAGACGTCCTCATCCTCAATGCCCGCGACGTGCTCGCGGTCATCAAGTGATCGGGGCCTGACCGATGCCGAAGATCCTGAAGTTCGACGAGGACGCCCGTCGCGCCCTCGAGGCCGGTGTGAATGCACTGGCCGATGCCGTCAAGGTCACGCTGGGCCCCAAGGGTCGCAACGTCGTCCTCGACAAGAAGTTCGGCGCCCCCACCATCACCAACGACGGTGTCTCGATCGCCCGCGAGGTCGAACTCGAGGATCCGTTCGAGAACATGGGCGCGCAGCTGGTCAAGGAAGTGGCGACGAAGACCAACGACATCGCCGGTGACGGCACCACCACCGCAACGGTGCTGGCCCAGGCGCTGGTGCGCGAGGGTCTGCGCAACGTGGCCGCCGGCGCCTCGCCGCTCGGCCTCAAGCGCGGCATCGAGAAGGCCGTGGCCGTGGCCGTGGAGTCGATCCACGCGCAGGCCAAGGAGATCGACGACAAGTCGGAGATCGCCCAGGTGGCCTCCATCTCGGCCGCCGATCCGGCCATCGGTGGTGTGATCGCCGACGCCATCGACAAGGTGGGCAAGGACGGCGTGGTGACCGTCGAGGAGTCCAACACGTTCGGCATGGATCTCGACTTCGTCGAGGGCATGCAGTTCGACAAGGGCTACCTGTCGCCGTACTTCGTGTCCGACCTCGAGCGTCAGGAAGCGGTGCTCGACAACCCGTACATCCTCTTCGTGAACTCGAAGATCTCCTCGGTGCAGGACATGCTGCCCGTGCTCGAGAAGGT
>JBJTGD010000025.1:0-3974 GCA_046093735.1 Acidimicrobiia bacterium
GCGTGGGGCTACTTCAACGAGGAAGGCGTTGGCGCGGCTGTGCGCAACTGCGGACTGGCCCGTGACGAACTGTTCGTGACCACCAAGGTGTGGACCTCCTCACAGGGGCGCGAGCCGGCGATCGAGTCGTTCGAACGCTCGATGGAGACGCTCGGTCTCGACGTGCTCGATCTGTTGCTGATCCACTGGCCGGCCCCGGCCAACGACCTCTACGTCGAGACGTGGGAGACGTTCGTCGAGTTGCGCGAGTCGGGTCGGGTGCGCTCGATCGGGGTCTCGAACTTCGAGCCCGAGCACATCGACCGGATCGTGGCCGCCACCGGCGTGGTGCCGGCCATCAATCAGGTCGAACTGCATCCGTTCTTCCAACAACGCGCGCTGCGCGACTATCACGCTGCACACGGCATCGTGACCGAGGCATGGGGCCCCATCGCCCGCGGCGCCGTCGGTGACGATCCGCTCCTCGTCACGCTGGCCTCGTCGTGGGGGCGCACGCCGGCGCAGATCGCCCTGCGCTGGGAGTTGCAGCACGGCATCGTCACCATCCCGAAGTCGGCGACCAGCGCACGCATCGCGGCCAACTTCGATGTGTTCGACTTCGAGTTGTCGGCCGACGACATGGCCATGATCGATGCCCTCGATCGACCCGAGGGCCGCTTCGGACCATTGCCGGCCGACGTGAACTGAACGCCGGGCGGTCTAGCGGCCCTCGTAGTTCGGGGTGCGCTTCTCCACGAACGCTCGCATGCCCTCCTTGGCATCGGCCGAACGCATGACGGGCACGACGTAGGAGATCTCGATGGGCTGGGCCTCCGACTCGGGCAGCCAACCGGTGGCGATCACCGAGGCCTTGGAGTTGCGCACGGCGAGGGGTCCGTTGCCGCAGATGATGCCGGCGATCTCGCGAGCCTTGGTCATGCCCTCGCCGGTGGGTACCAGATGGCTGACCAGACCCCAGCGGAGCGCCTCCTTGGCATCGAGGACGCGACCGGTGAGCAGCATGTCCATGGCAACGGCGTAGGGGATCTGTCGCTTGAGACGCATCGTGGACCCGGCGCCGGCGATCAGTCCGCGCTTCACCTCCGGTACGGCGAACGTGGCGTGGGCCTCGGCGATGCGGATGTCGGTCGACTGCAGCATCTCGCACCCACCGCCCATGCACTGACCGTTGACCACCGCGATGATCGGTTTGCTGCACTGCTGGGTCAGCAGCAGACCACGTCCGGTGATGCCCGGATCGCTGGAGGCACGCTCCTGGATGCGGGCCTGTTCGTCGGTCATCTCGCCCGACATCCAGCCATCGGCCAGATCACCGCCGACGCAGTAGGCGACATCGCCGGCCCCGGTGAGGATCACGGCGAGGATCGAGTCGTCCTCGTCGGCCAGCTGCCACGCATCGGCGAAGCGCACCAACATCTCGGGTGTCAACGCGTTGCGACGTTCGGGACGGTTCATGGTCAGCACGAGCACCGGGCCCTCGCGCTCCACCAGCAATGACGATTCCACGCTCGGCCCCCTCGTTCGATGGTCTGTCGATGGTAGGCGCCGGCCTCACAACTGCGAACGGACGACCTTTCCGAGCGCCGTGCGCGGCAGCCGGTCGACCAGTTCGAGTCGTCGGGGCGCGCACCAGGGCGCAAGTACGGCACGAACGTCGTCACGGAGTTCCTCGAGCGACGGCGGGGAGCCGGGGTCGGTGGGCACGAGCACCGCGGTGACCACCGCGCCCCATTCGGCATCGGGTCGGCCGATTACGGCCACCTCGGCGATGTCGGCACGCGCCGACAGCAGTGCTTCGACCGGAGCGGGCCACACGTTCTCCCCGCCTGTGACGATCATGTCGCCCCGTCGGCCGTGGACGACGAGGAGTCCCTCGGGCGACCACTCGCCGCCGTCACCGGTGGGGAACCATCCGTCGTCGAGGCGCGGATCGGAATCGTCCCGGTACACCCGCAGGAGCATGTCGCTGCGCACGTGGATCTCGTCGTCGACGATGCGCAGATCGACACCGGGCAGCACCTCGCCGTCGAGCACCACGGCACTGCCCGTCTCGGTCATCCCGTAGGTGGCCCGGCAATGAGCGGGCAGATCATCGGGTGTGGCCGAACCACCGACGAGGATCCGTCGGAACAGGCCGGGGTCGATGCGGCGCAGGGTGGTGGGGACGAGCGAGGTGAGCGAGGCGCCGCGACGAGCGGCGTCGGTCACGGCATCGGCGTCGAATCCGTCGTGCACCTCGACGGGGATCCCGGACAATCGGGCCCGCACGATCACGGCGAAACCGGCGATGTGCGACAGCGGGAGGCAGCACAGCCACCGGTCGTCACTGCGCACGCCGAGTGCGGTGGACACGGCCCGGGCCGATGCGGCCAGCGACGCATGGGTGTGCACGACTCCCTTCGGTTCGCCGGTGCTGCCACTGGTGGCGATGACCAGGGCATCGCCCTCCTCCACCGGGCGCCCGGCGCGCCGCTCCACCGACCCGTCCGGCCCGATGAGCTTCGTCGGTGCCATGGCGTCGAGCAGGCGCTCGACGGCCGGGCGCGGCAATCGGTGGTCGAGGGGTAGAACGGCATCTCCCTCGGCCCACGCCGCATCGACGGCATCGACGAGGTCCTGACCGGTCCGGGCGATGGCCACCAGTCCGCGCACGACGGCAGGGTAGGCGGGGATTCGGCGATGACCCACCGCAGCGACCACACTTCGCAGCCATGAAGGACTGGATCCTCGGGGCCCGACCCCGCACCCTGCCGGCGGCCGTCGTTCCCGTGCTGGTCGGTACGGCCGCTGCTGCCGGTATGGCGGGCATCCACGACGGACTGCGCGGCATCATCGTGTGGCGAGTGGTGGCGGCGCTGATCGTGTCGCTCGCCCTGCAGGTGGGGGTGAACTACGCCAACGATCACTCCGACGGCGTACGAGGCACGGATGCCGACCGGGTGGGCCCGATGCGACTCACGGCCAGCGGCCGGAAGTCGGCTGCTGCGGTGAAGCGCGCAGCGTTCCTCGCCTTCGGTGTGGCGGCCGTGGCCGGGCTGACCCTGGCCATCGCCACCACGTGGTGGCTGGTGGTGGTGGGACTGGCGGCCATCGCGGCGGCGTGGTTCTACACCGGGGGACCCCGGCCCTACGGCTACGCCGGGTTCGGTGAGGTCTTCGTCTTCGTGTTCTTCGGAGTGGTGGCCACCACCGGGTCGGCCTTCGTGCAGATCGAGCGGTTCACTCCGCTCACGGTGGCGGTGTCGTTGCCGGTCGGTCTGCTGGCCACCGCGCTGCTCGTCGTCAACAACCTGCGCGACATACCCACCGACCGCGTCTCGGGCAAGCGCACACTGGCCGTGCGCCTCGGTGATCGCCGGACCCGTGTGCTCTACGTCGTACTGATGGTGGCGCCGTTCGTGTGCGTGCCGTTCCTGGCCGGTCCGTCCGGGCGACCGTTGGCCGCCGCAGCGCTGCTCGGCGTCCTGTTGGCCCGGATCCCGGTGCAGCGGGTGGTGGAGGGCGCCAGCGGTCCGGCACTCATCGGGGTGCTGGGCGCCACCGGCCGGGTGCAACTCGTCTTCGGGGTGCTCCTGGCTGCGGGACTGTTCGTCGGGGCCTGAGCCCTCTCACCATCGGTCGGTGCGCGCGCCGATCACGGCAGCGGTCTCCTCGGGATGTTCGAGGGGAGCGTTGTGGCCGGCATCGGCGATCGTCACCAGTTCGGCCGTCGGGCCGATGGCGTCGCGCAGTCGTTCGCCGAGCGATCGGAACTTCGGGTCCTCGGCTCCGACCACCACGAGGGTCGGACAGGCGAGGCGAGGGAGTTCTTCCCACAACGGCTGCTGCGTCCCAGTGCCGCACATCCGCAGCGACGAGGCCAGCCCCGCCGCCGAGTTCCTGCGTCGCGCGTCCCGGTGCGATCGCTCGGGACCGAGGCCGGCGAACAACGGTTTCGACAACCACTCGGTGAGGAACTCGTCGACCCCGATCGA
>JBJTGD010000026.1:0-2801 GCA_046093735.1 Acidimicrobiia bacterium
GGATGGACGGTCGTACCAAGGCATATCCGCCGGACTTCCTCATCCTCGGCGCGCAGAAGTGCGGGACGACGTCCCTGGCCTCGGCGTTGCGAACCCACCCGCAGGTGTACATGCCGCCGCGAGAGGGCCACCACTTCAGCAGGGTCGGTGCGCAAGGCGCGGGCGGACGTCGGTACCAGCGACTGTTCAAGGGTTGGTCCGGTCAGCCGGTGGTCGGGGTGAAGTTCCCCGAGTATCTCGCCGTGCCGCAAAGCGCCGAAGTGATCTGTCGGGCACTGCCGGACGTCAAGGGAATCGTCGTCCTGCGCAATCCCGTCGACCGCGCCTACTCCGCCTATTGGCACGCCCACCGGCTCGGGCGGGTATCGAAAGATTTCGAGACATCCTGCGAGAAGGAGTTCCGGCGAGTCGCTGACACCGACTTGCGCTATGCATGGGTGAATCTCATCCAGCGAGGTCGCTACGCAGAACAACTCGAGTGGTACCGAACGTGCGGTTTCGATCCGGATCGGATGCTCGTCGTCTTCTTCGAGGAGATGATCGTCGAAGGGGCGACCACCCTCGCCACTGTTCAGGAGTTCCTTCGACTCGAAACCTCGGTGACTCGGCTACCACGGACGAACGTTGCTCGTGAGCGGAATCTTCCGAAGCCGATTCGTACCGCACTTGCCATTGCGGGTGTGTCCCGATTCCGCTCGATACGGCGGCGCCTCGCTCGCTTTGAGCGCCCGTTCACCCCGCCACCCATGGAACCCGAGGTGCGCGCCCGACTGGTCGAGTACTACCGCCCGCACAACGCCCGTCTGGCCGAGTTGCTGGGTCGAGATCTCCCCGACTGGGACCGGTAGCGAGGATGGAAGGTCGTACCACGGCGTATCCGCCGGACTTCCTCATCCTCGGCGCGCAGAAGTGCGGGACGACGTCCCTGGCCTCGGCGTTGCGAACCCACCCGCAGGTCTTCCTTCCGTCCGCCAAGGAGGCGCAACACTTCGGAACGGTGGATGTCGACCAGGTCGGTGATGAGACCTACCGACGGTTCTTCTCCGAGTGGTCCGGGGAGCCGGTGGTCGGTGAAGCCTCGCCCAGTTATCTGTTCCTCCCACGGGCGGCTGCGCAGATCACCCGAGCTCTGCCCGAGGTGAAGGGCATCGTGCTGCTTCGCAATCCAGTGGATCGCGCCTACTCGGGCTACTGGCATCGAGTTCGAGCCGGTCGAGTGCGAGGCAGTTTCGTCCAGGAGATCGACGACGAGTTGGCCCGAGGGAGTTCCCCCCGGGGCTCGTTCCGGAACATCCTCGAGCGCGGGGAGTACGCGTCACAGTTGCGACGCTTCTTCGATCATGGATTCGATCGGGGCCGCATGCTCATCCTCGTCTTCGAGGAGATGGTGGCCGATCGATCGAGCGCCCTCGGCGAGATCGAGGACTTCCTCGAGCTCGACCGCTTCCTTGATGCGATTCCCCGAGAGAACTCGATGCGGAGGAACGCGCTTCCCCGTCGGATCCGGGCCGCCCTCGATCCCCACTATCGCTCGGGGTGGGCACGTCTCGTCCATCGACTGACCGATCGGCCGTTCACTCCACCACCCATGGAACCCGAGGTGCGCGCCCGACTGGTCGAGTACTTCCGACCGCACAACGCTCGTCTGGCCGAGTTGCTGGGTCGTGATCTTCCCGACTGGGACCGGTGACCCGGTCAACGGCTGATCGACACCCTCAGACAGCCGAGAAGATGGCGAGGTTCTCGACGTTCAGCATTCTCGGTGGCAGAGATGAACGCAGTTGCCGAATGGCCGCGCAAACCTCCGGCGAGTACCAATCATGGAACATGACCATCGCGTCGGGAGTCAGATGCGGCGCCCACGACCAGAGATCATCGATCACTGCGGCAGTCGTGTGCTCTCCGTCGATGAACAGCAGTCCGATCGGTGGACCCGAGTAGGCGGTCGCCGCCGAATGGCTGTGATCCACGACGGGTACGACGTTCACGAGTCCATGGGCCCTCATCGTCTCGTTGAAGGCGGTGAGTGATTCGGGAGGAGCGCCCTCCCGGGAGTGCGTGGACGTGCCCATGTGGGGGTCCACGGCGTACACCGGTCGATTGCGACGGCAACCAAGGGCCAGCGCCAGAGTCGAACGGCCCTTCCAACTCCCGATCTCCACGATGGCCTGGCCAGGTGGGACGTGACCGGCGGCCGCATCCAGCGCGGCGGCCTCGGCGCGGCTGAGCCATCCGTCGATGCGGTCGATGTGCCGCCAGTCCCGCCGGAATCGCCTCGTGGGTCCCAGCCGGCCGGGGGGAGTGGATCTGAGCTGGCGACGGTGTCGGATCTCACCCGGGAGTCGCAGCAGGCCCAGCAATGCGCCCCATCGACGGGCCAGGCGCCACTCGAGCACCGAACGCCAGTGCGCCGAGAACGGCGCCAATGGAACGAGCAACACGCACTTGGCCACGTCCTCGATGAGGTGTCCCGAACGGGGCCAACCCCGCAGACGCCCGAACCAGTAGGTCCTGCCCAGGTTCCTCCATCCCTCGAACCACCGTCGGCGGGCATGACGCACGGGGTCCGGGCGCTGGGTGAAGCGCACCACGGCCCGCTCGGACCAGGTGAACGATGCCCCGGCGATCTGGGCCCGGAGGAAGAACTCGGCCTCGTCCCCTCCGCCGCTGAGTCGGGGATCGAATCCGCCAAGTCGTTCCCAGGCCGAGCGACGCAATCCGCACGATGCGCCCCATGGATGGGGGATCCCCCACCCGAACGGGTCCCTTGCTCTGGGCAGTTTGGCGTCGCCGACGGGCGT